>CAZLRI010000111.1:7703-7823 GCA_964561745.1 uncultured Pseudobdellovibrionaceae bacterium
GCATACCTATTTTGAAATATAATCGATGCCTAGTGCTTCGACAATTTAATTCACAGTAAGCGCTTAGTGTCAATTTCAATGCAATAATCCCCAAAAATTTCAATTGAATATTCCCCATGT
>CAZLRI010000112.1:0-7795 GCA_964561745.1 uncultured Pseudobdellovibrionaceae bacterium
GTGTGAAACTACCTCCCATTGCTACAATCGGTCATTTTGTTTTGCGGGAGCTATATCAATAATAACTTCAATAAATCTTAAAAATCGAAAAAGAAACTATATCTAATACTTTACAACGTCAAGGCTCAAAACCATGTTGAGTTGATGGTTTAAAAATGACTATCAACTATCAACTACAGAGTCAGCCAACCCTTTTCTTGAATCCTGAAGATGAGCAACAACCTCAGCTGAAAGAAGCAATATATTCGACAAATAATATATCCACATAATTAACATTATGGCAGCTGTAAATGAACCGTAAATTAAATTATATCTATTTAAGGCAAATCCGGCATAGAAGCGAAAAATTATTCTGGCAACTCCAAGACCAACAGAAAATATCATTCCTCCAACTGCAGCATATCTGATATACACCTTTTGATTAGGAATAACCACTGCAACAAAAATAAATGCCAAAAATGAAACAACAAATATAAATAGGTCTGCTACAAACAATTCTCCAAATGGAAAATTAAATCCAAACCGTTTCAGCAACCCTTCTAACACACGAATCATTGTTGGAATAAAAAATAAAATTGTTATTCCAAAGATCAATGCAATACCGATCAAACGGGAATGAAAAAAGTTTCTCCTTGTTACACTTCTGAATATAATATCAAAAGCCTTCTCTATACTGCTAACTAAAATCGTTACAATAAACAGAAGTGTAAATATCCCTATTATTCCAAAAGATGATTTCTGTTCCAGCAAAGATGTAAGATTTTTTACAAAATATTCTCTTCCTATTGGCAATACGCTAACAATTGCATCTACTACCTGATTAAAAATCTCAACCTGACTACCCAAAAAATAGCCGGTAATAGACATCACTATCATCATTAATGGTATTACAGCCAGAAGAGCACAAAATGAAATATTAGCAGAAAGAGAGAAACAATCGTCTTTAATAAAAGCTTTTAATATTCTACCTATAAGGCGCATACAAAACCTCTTTGCTTAGTCGTGCAGTATGTGTACATCGTACATCGTGAAAATCAAACAATGAACCATGTACTACCGACGCACATCAAAACTATTGACTAAAGGGCACCCCTAAATTATTTTTTCTTTCTAAAAACAAGCTTGATCGGCACTCCATGTATTTCACCTTTTTCTGCAAGCTTGTTTTTTAAATATCTTCTGTAAGCCTCTGGTATATCAGCTGGATAATTTGCAAAAAGCGCAAAGGTCGGTGGCCGTGTTCCTATTTGCGTACAATAATATATATTAATCTGTCTTCCTTTACAAACCGGAAGATGATGTCCCATTAATGCATCCTGAACAATCTTATTAAGCTTGGATGTTGTAATCTTTGAATTTAAATTATTATTTATATTTTGGATCCAACTGAATATTTTAAGGCAGTTATAACCTGTTTTTGCTGAAATTGGTAAAATCGTCAAATATGAAAGCTCCCCTAACCTGTCTTTGATATCTTGCTCAAATTCATCCCAGCTGGAATCAATAAGATCCCATTTATTAACAAAAATAGTAATTCCTTTTCCCTCAGAGTGAATAAAAGATATGAGATTAAGATCCTGATGAGTAATCTTGTCTGTAGCATCAATTAAAAAACAGATAATCTCACTTCTATCAACTGTCCTTAATGCTTTCATAGCACTTATCTTTTCAACGCGTTCATGAACCTTAAAGCTTTTTCTTATACCAGCAGTATCCACAAATACATAATGTGCGCCCTCAAACTCAATATCCACATCTATAGAATCTCTTGTTGTCCCGGGCATTTCATGAGCAATCACCCTTTCGTTTCCAGCAAGACGATTTATAAGAGTTGATTTGCCGACGTTTGGCCTGCCAACAACTGTAACATAAAGAGCTTCTTTATTCTTATTCTCTTCCTTTTCATCTGGTAAATATCCTATAATCTTATCAAGGAGCTCATCAAAATTCCTGCCATGTTCAGATGAACACATAACAAAGTCATCCATACCTAATTCATAATAGCAATCTTTCCGACCCTCATGAACAGCTTCATCTATCTTGTTAATTGCATAAATAACTGGCTTTCCAATTTTATTAAGTTTTCTGGTTAACTCAATATCATGGGATGTAGGCTCAACCTGCCCATCAAAAACACAAAGAACAATATCTGCCTCTGATATTGCCTCTAAACTTTGCTTGGTAACCTTGGACTCAAGGTCAATCTCAGGAGCAAAATCAATTCCACCTGTATCCACAACTATAAATTCGCGACCACACCAGTCAGCTACAGAATAGTGCCTATCTCTTGTAACTCCCGGGGCATCATTAACAATAGCCTTACGCCATCCAACAATCCTGTTGAATAAACTGGATTTGCCGACATTAGGTCTTCCTACTATTGCAACTATAGATTTCATATTATTTGTTAGTCAATGGTCGGTAATTGGTAGTCGATAGCTAGCAAAAATTAATCGTTAGTTGGTAGTCGTTGGTCGATGGTTTTTAACTATCGACTAAATACTATCGACCAACGACTATTTGTGGCGGCGGGCAGAATCGAACTGCCGACCTAGGGGTTATGAATCCCTCGCTCTCACCGACTGAGCTACACCGCCCAAACCCTTTAACCTGTTTTAAGCTGGCGAATAATGCACAAAACACAGATTTTATGCAAGTATTTCCTACACATAACAAAGGAAGCTCAATTAGCTAACCCATTCACTTATTCAAAGGCAATGTATATGATAATAGCAAGCTGTTAGCTGTGTTAAAAAAAGCACTGGTATCTGGCTGAACAGCCACCAATAGCTGAAATACACAATCTGTTATAATATTCTTTTTTTTCTGGTCGTTAGCGGATAAACACTGGTTGATATTGTCTGGAAAATCTATTGAAAAATCTGAGACATAACCCTGTATATCCTCGGTTTGAAAAGCCTTGATATATCCAAGTACTTGATCTTTTTTAAATACAACAAGCCTGCTGGTTTTAATAAATGGATCCTGACCAATAACATTCTTTAACGGCAGGTCATGCCATAAAGTAACTACATACTGCTCATTATTAAACAATATAACCTTTGGCTCTCTGTCTATTATAACATAGCCATCATTTGCTATTCCCAAAGGTCTGCGCTCTACAGCAGGAATAAGATTCTGACTTCCACCAAACTTTTCACTGCTTGACCAAATTTTTTTATATCTCTTTTTTTTCTTACCCAATATCTGAAGATAAGAATACCCGTCTAAGATAACAACCTCTTGAGGTTCATAAATATTATCGTTCTCATTATCAGGAATAATTGCAAAATCATAGATACCAATTCTTTTGGGCAGTTTAATTTTTTTGCCTTGTTTAATACTGTTGCCATTCAGCGTTAATGAATAGATTGGACCTGAAAAAAATGCCTCACTGCTCCAGCTCTGTCCTGCTAAAATCTTTGGCTTTATATTTTTGTTAATATTTAAATCATCAAACTCAATTACCCTCAAACTCCTTCTAATATCTTTAGCAAGCACAGAGAATTTCTCGTCTATAATTTTTAATATCAATGAAGAAGGGATCCCAAAAGCAGATCCAGAAATAACAAGCTCCTCTATTCCATCATTATCCAGATCCATAGTATATAAGCGATAGCCCCTAAGAGAAGAATCCCACTCATATGATGTTATTAAGCTAATATTCTTATCACCATCTATTCTGTAGAGCCTAACTGCATTGCGTTCTAACAAAATAATCTCATGATTATCCTGTCCATGCATATTGCTTGTAGCCACTCCCCATAAAACCTGATCAATCTTCTTAGTTATCCAATTGTTTTTTAAGATCTTAAAATCACTGATATCTGATATGTTTTTTTTATCATAAATCTGTATTTCAGATTTATCACCAGCATAACTGTTTGTTATGCACAGAAAGAATCCAAAAATGAGCAAAAGCAATTTAATTTTTTTCATATAATTTTAGACAGTAATGTCTTTAAAAGAAATTCTTGGAATATCATACCATAGTTGATCTAATCTGTAATATTTTCTCTCCAGAGCATGAAATATATGAACAACAACATTTCCATAATCAAGCACTGACCAATGTCCAAGACTGTATCCTTCACGCCCGATTGGCTTTTCCTTGAGTTTTATAAGCTCCTCATCAAGCGCATCTGTTATTGCTTTAACATGCCTGTCAGATGTCCCAGAACAGATAACAAAAAAATCCGTAAACCCGGAATGTTTTCTAAAATCTAGGACAACTATATCCTGACCTTTATGGTCAACTATAACCTTTGCCAGTTTTCTTGCTAATGTTCTTGAAGTCATAATAACATACATAACAAAAAATCAGACGGAGATCAATTTCTCTGTCTGATTAAGGTCACGGAGCAAAAAGGTACGGAGCAATACTAACTATTGAGACCTGTTAAAATTTATTCGTAAAGATCATTTCCTTTTTTGATATCCCCCCTCCTTTGGAGACTGTGTCGTAATAGCTTTTTGTTGTCATCCTCGCGTCCGCCATAGGACGGATCAGCCTCTGGCTGAAAGGCGGGGATCCAGAACGTGTTGATTTCACTGGATTCCTGCCTGCGCAGGAATGACATATACGGATCTTAATAGTTAAAGCAATTGCTCCGTACCTTTTTGCTCCGTGACCGGTGGTTACCGGTAGTTTATAGCCGCTGCCACCAATATATCTGTCAAAGTGCCATCATTGCCCATCCAGTTACCTTGCTCTCTTCCGGTTAAAGAATTTATACTCTGATTTACCAACCATCCAATGCCATAATTCAAACCAACAACCACAGCGACACTTGCAATTGCAGCTGCGCCTATTCCCAATCCACTTAAAAAGCTCAAACCAATTCCACCTGCAGTAAGCGTGCCTGTGCTTATAACTGAAGCTCCGCCAATTATTGTTGCATAAGGAGTAAGAGCCGAGAATGCGGTAGTTAAAAGAATCCTTGTCCAGACAGCAGCGCTTGACCCAGTATCCATACCAAGTAAGTGTTCTGCTGCCATAAATCCAAAATCCATAGGCATTACACTTAAAAGACCAACTGGTATATGAATCAAAGAGCTTGAAAGAGAAGCTCCTCTTGCTACTGATATACCTGTAAGCAATGCTGTTGGAATAGAACCAATAACAAACCTTTCTCCAAATGACGCTGGCGCTCCTGTATAATACTCATAACCAAGAACCAGACCTTGGCCAAGGGCTACAGATGCTAGGTTAACGCCAGCACCAGTTGCAAACCTCGACATTGAAAATGCATATGGATTAACTCTTGGAATTGGAATACCTCGCCGAGTTACCTCTGATGGAGAAGCATCTCTGCTTTCAAAAACACTAGAACCTACGTTATTTAGAGTAGACGCAGCAACACCTATAGGTCTTCTGGTAGCTAGTCCTCTTGTTTCAGGAACATCCTCACCAGCTATGCGTGTAAAATCTAGTATTTCAACAATTTTTCCACCAACAATAGTTGTTGCCATTGCTAATCCACCAGAACGTGGAACAGGAGGTGGATATCTACGAACCGGTTCTTCAATAAACTGAAATTCTGAGCTATGTAATTCAGGTATTTCTGGATTCACTAAAGAAAGTGACCAAACCCTTGGTTCCCCTGAAGTATTAATAACCTGAAGCTGCGGTCTGTTTCTAAGTCTAAAAAGAGATGGCAAAGCCCTTGCCATTGGTTCCCTTAAAGGATCAATAACCTGAAGCTGCGGTCTGTTTCTAATAGGGTCTGAACCATCAAAATATTCCAAGACTCCTAATTCTGGCATTTCAAAAATCTGACTAGGTTGTATAAGTGGTGTTCTTGAACGATATTGATACTCAGAATTTTTTGGCGTAACAGGAGCCGGTTGTGAATTTCCCTGTGAAACAGCACTATTACCCACAATTAAACCTTCGGAACTTGGCGGCACATCATAAACTATTTGAGACGGTGGTGGTGGATAATATCTTGCAAAAGCTTCAGGACTTGGTGGTGTATAAGTCCTTTGCGGTGGTGGTGAAAGATAAAAATTTGGTGGTGGTGGCAGATAAGCACTTATTATTGATTGCGGAGGTGTCATATTACTACTCCTTAATTACCCCCTCTCCCCTCATTATTATTATCGGCTGATTTTAAAAAAAGTTGCTAAAAAAATTAAAAACACATGATTTTAGTAACTCATAAACAAAAACAAAGGATATTATTTTTAATAAACTGGATTAGGAAATAGCAAATAACTAATTGAAATATATAGTTATTTACTATAAATAAAGATGGTTTCTGTTGGCGCTATTTTAAATTCAACCCGTCTATTAAGGGTTCTTCCATCATTAGTAGTGTTATCCCCAACAGGATTAGCACTGCCTTCTCCCTCGGAGATTAGGCTTTTTTGAGGAACACCTCTGCTCAATAGATATTTTTCAACAGAGATTGCACGAAGCATTGATAAAATCATATTTCTTTCTTCAGTCCCTTTTGAGCAAGCATATCCTTCAATAATCATTTTTATTTCAGGATGTTTTAGAAGAACATTAGCTATCTCATCCAGCCTGTCATAGTAGCGAGGATGAATCTGATAGCTGCCAATGCTGAAATTTGTTTTGTAAGAAGCAATCAGCTGTTTTAACCCTGCTATACCCATATTATCTTTATATAAAGGAGGAAGTTGAGCAGGAGGAAGCTTACCAGCCCTGATCTTTGTTGAGTGCTGATATGAAAGGCTGGCAAAAGCACGAAAATATGGATCTCCTGCGCCACCAACAATACCTCTCCCAGCACCTGCTTTTATAATCAGATTGTGTGGAAGATCAAAACTCATTCCACCTCTAATCTCTAAAGGAGACTGAAATTCATTTTTAAAAAAATTATTTAGATTAGTCTTGCCACTGATTTCAGCTATAAAAGCCATTTTTTTAAAAGGTCCAGCAACAACTCCAAACTCATACAAAAACTGGTCATCTATATTTGCTCCATATTGATCTTGAAAATGCGGTCTTACAAGAGCTCCAACATTTAATGATAATGAAAACACATCAAGCGGAATATAATCTACAATAAGCTCACCGCCTCCGGTAACAGATCCGTTACTTACATAAGTATCACCTAAACCAGTGGGTATTTCAATAAAAGGCATAAGAGCTATTCCCACAAAATATTTATCTGGATCCAGCAATCTGAATTTTGTTTCTATGCGAATATCACTAAGTGAATGGCGATAGGTTTTTAAGCGAGTTATAGGATCAATATATTCATCAAAAGCAACAATTGGAACATTTATTCCAATCTGCCAAAAGTCAGTCAGACCTATTGATCCAAACACATCAAACACAAGATATTGTTTGATTAGCTTCTGTGATCGACTTCCACTTAGATTTAGCTTTAACGGTGAGTATGCATAATCAGAATAAAAACCAGTTCTAAAACTCCATTGCATCAGAGTTTTACTACCACGCGTCATAAAATATTTACTATCATCAATAGCAGGTTTGAAGTTAATAACATTAAAGCTCTTTGTTAAAGCAGCGCCTGTTTGTGGGACAAACAACAACAACAATAATAACAACAACAACAAACTAATCCGGTTTAATTTTTTATTGATTAACAGAAGGTTTTTCATAATTTTGCTAGTAGCTCATGACACATGAAATTTCGGGTTCAAGAATAGGATGTCATTCCAGACTTGACCTGCCCGCCATCGCAAGTACAATGACTTGTTCAGGCGTTGCGGGCGGGTCTGGAATCAAGTTTTTTTAGATCCTCGGGTCAAGAGACTGTGTCGTAATACCTTTTTGTTGTCATCCTCGCGTCCGCCATAG
>CAZLRI010000113.1:0-7715 GCA_964561745.1 uncultured Pseudobdellovibrionaceae bacterium
AATATTGGTATGGAACAGCTATCCCTGCTCCCAATTTAACCGGACGGTAGTGATATTGCTTAATGATATGGATAGTTATGTTGCAGCTTTGGCATCAGACGGAGAGCTTATTATAAGCGGATTTTATGTAGATGATCTTGAAGTGATTAAAGAAAAAGCTCGATTGTTGAAATTGCAATATGTTGATTATAAAGAAGAACAAAATTGGGTGGCTGTAAAATTCAGAAGAAAATAAAAAAGCGGGAGAAAAAATCTCCCGCTTTTTTGTGCGAATAAGATATTAGAGCGTGATCTGTAACTCGCCATCAATAACAGCAGGTACTCCGTTGTTTGTGGGTTCTACCCCTATGTCTGGATTTACCCATTCTGTTGCTTCAGGTAGAGTATAAGAAGTTGGATTTAGTCTGGAATTAGTACAAGCAGCAGTATCTGTAGCTGTAAATCTCATTTCAACCTCAAGAGGTTTTATGTAATAGCCAATAGATCTATTAGCAACATCTGTTGCTGCAGAACCAGCTGCGATAGCAAACTCAGGGACCCATCTCATATGTTTTTCGCCACCTGCGTCATAACACTCTGTGTCTTCTCCTGTGTCCATGTCAACGCATTTACCAGGTATTCCCTGCATATCAGATCCATTGAACTCAAGAAAATATTTAGCACCATTTGTATGAGTATATTCAATCATTAATGGAGGATCAAATGTTACAGCTTGATTATTTGCATCTCTTAAAATAGTGAGCTTATTATAGTTGTCTGTGCCAGTTTCCCATTCATAGAAGACTGAAAGATTTTCTCTAGCCTTCCACGTGCATGTTTTGCTTGGATCCCAATCACATGCAAGGGCTGCTATGTTTTCAGCAGTGTTTGGAATTAAAGGACCGGTCCAAACTCCCCACTGACGATTTACATTATCTGTTTGTACAACCGGCACTTCTTCTTGCAGGAGTTCCATGCTATCTGTATCAAATGTGTATGCAATATAGTGTGTGTCAGGAACTAAAGCATCTGGTGCAACTCCAGGTCCTCCACCTTGTCCGCCAACAAGGGCGTCAAATCTTTCTTCAAATCCTGCTTCCCATAAACTTGCTGCAAAATATGGATTAGCTGAATTAATTGCACTTGGATCTGGGCATTCATTAAAACACATGAACGTGCTTGGTATAGTGTCTCCAGGAAATACTGTTGCGCGGCTATGAAACAATACTTCAGTATCATTTGAAAAAGAAATTGTGCTTCCATCAACAGGATTTCTAGTCTTTATCATTCCATCACCACCCAAAGATTCTGAGTAGAAGTTAATGCTAAAATCCTGTTCGCTTACTGTCACGATCACTGGTGTATCAAGTTCTTGCCATGAAAAGTTTGTTGATTGGCTGCGAGTTGCATCGCTGATCAGATTTGTTCCATTCCATTTAGTTCTATATTCCATGCATCCGCTTTCATTGCACGAGTTCATAGCAATTGGCACATTCTGAATATCACCAAGTGTAATAAGTTGTTTTGTGCGTTTTGTTAATTTACCACCTGATGTTAACACAGTATAAGGTGTTTCTTGGACATCTTGTCCAGGACCGCCAAACGATTCTCTGTAAACTGTGTCACCTGTTGATAAAGTAACTTCGCGAGGGAACCACATTCCATAATAACCGATCCAGCCATGATAACTATTATCACCTGATGTAAACTTAATTGGGAATCCAGATTGAATATCAGGTCTTTCTCCGGGTGTGCTGCTATTTTCATTATAATACAACCCATATCTCCATGCTGAGGTTTGATAGTTATTTCTATCAAAACATACGCTTGCACCGTTTGGATCCAATCTGTAAAAATAGCTATTATCATAAGCAATATTGAATGTACTTGTCTTGCTGCCTTCAAAAGGATTTGATTCATTTATATAAATTGAACCTGCACCTGTGCCATCTGTATTCTTCTGTAATGCAACCATTTGAGTAAAAGAGAACTCATCACCAAACCCGCCATTACAATAGGATTTTATTACTACATTGTTTGATGAATCCAATTCTGACACTAAAAATCCAGTAGACATCGGTGTGGCTGTTATATCTGCAACTCCATTTTCCTCAGGAAACATCTTAAAATTGATTGTGAAAAGACCTATTGGATTTGTTGAGCTAACAGCTTCGGTAATCTCCGCATGAGCCATAATTAGCATGGCAGGTTGACGATCCTCTGCAGCTTGATGCATCCATGCATTAACGATATGAGGTTGCCCTGCAACTCTGGAAGAATTAACTGTCCAGTATTCATATTCAGTTGCCGAACTTGATGAAGACTGATTTTGTGAAGATGTGGCTGCGCTTGAAACACTGTCATTATTACTGCTGCACTCAGATTTATTGATTTGAGCCACATAAGAGCCTTGATCTATCATTTCAACATAACCAGATTGAGCTATTGAACAGAGTATTTGATTAATTGTATCAAATGATTCTGCTGAACGTTCCTCTACCCATACATTGACCGAATCTGTATTATAGGCTGAAGCTGCTGGAAGGTCAGAGACTGCTTTGAAATTCACTTTTAATGGTGCTGCCAGAGATTTTATCCCTACGCTGATATCTCCTATCGCAGATTCATCAGCATCTACAACACTAACACGTTCCGCAACTGTTAAAGCATCAGTTGATGTCCCTGTTGTGCTACTACCACTGCTTCCTCCCCCGCACCCAGCCAATGCAAAGGCTGTTACAAGGAATAAAAATACCACCCCTTTTCTAATCATATTCTCCCCCTTTCTTGGCTTAAATAAGCCATTATTCCAAGAATATTAATAACTTGGAATATATAAAAAATATGATTTCTTGTTATATCACAAAAAGTAAGTTATGTGTTATATATTTTTTATTTTATAGTGAAAAAATCAGACGAAAAAAATCGATAAAAAATCAGACGGAGAGAAAATAATTTTAGTAAAATCGATAAGTTATGAGTTTTTTCTGAATTATTTTTGAGAGAATTAGTAGAGTGAAATAATGTTTTTAACAAACCAATAGATATTTAGCAGAATATAAGAAATATTATCCGAAGAAGACAAGACAGAGAGAAAATGCTCAGTAATTTTATCTTGTTATTTCACTCCGTCTGAAATTTGTATTCACTCCGTCTGAAATTTGTATTCACTCCGTCTGATTTTTGTATTCACTCCGTCTGAAATTTGTATTCACTCCGTCTGATTTTTGTGCTTTAAAATACTTTTGATTGCATGGCATCAACAATTACTATAAGTTACGCCAAATTGATGTTTTTACACAGGAGAAGTTAACTTATGGGATCTTTTGAAAAATTAGGATTATCTAACGAAGCACTTGAAGTTATAAGACAAAAAGGTTTTGAAACACCTACACCTATTCAGGAAAAAACCATACCAGCCTTGCTTTTGGGAAAAAAAGATATAGTTGGTCAAGCCCAGACCGGAACCGGCAAGACCGCAGCTTTTGGTTTGCCTCTTATTCAACTTTTGATGGAGAGGTCAAAGCATGTTCAGGTGCTTGTGCTGGCACCAACAAGAGAGCTGGCAATACAGGTCGCAGAAGAGATCAATTCCTTAAAAGGTAGGAAGAAAATCAGCGTGGTTCCTATTTATGGCGGGCAGTCTATAATTTTGCAGCTAAGAAGTTTGCAAAGAGGTGTGGATATTGTTGTTGGAACGCCGGGCAGGATAATGGACCACATGAGGCGCGGAACAGTCAGGTTTGATAAGATATCATATCTTGTTCTTGATGAAGCTGATGAAATGCTGAACATGGGTTTTCTGGAAGATGTCAGGGATATTATGAAAACCACTCCAGCTAATAAGCGTACGTTGTTGTTTTCAGCAACAATGCCTCATGAAACAATGCAGATCGCAAAAAAATATATGGGAGAATATGATCTCCTGAAAGTTGTGAAAGATGAGCTTACAGTAAGCAAGACAGACCAGATCTATTTTGAAGTATCTGAGTCAAACAGGTTTGAGGCATTATGTAGAATTATAGATATGGAGGATGATTTTTACGGGCTTGTTTTTTGTCGGACTAAAGTTGATGTTGATAAAATAGCCAGCCATTTGATTGAGAGAGGCTATGAAGCTGATGCTTTACATGGTGACATATCACAGATCTTAAGGGGTAAGATTTTAAATAAACTTAAAAAACGTGCGATCAATATACTTGTAGCAACTGATGTAGCTGCCAGAGGAATCGATGTTCAAAATTTAACGCATGTAATTAATTATTCTTTGCCTCAGGATCCTGAATCATATGTTCACAGAATAGGGCGCACAGGCAGAGCAGGAAAAAAGGGAAATGCTGTTACATTTATTACTCCAGAGGAATACAGAAAACTGCAGTTTATAAAAAGAGGGGTCAAATCAGAGATTCGTAAGGCTGTTCTTCCAAAAGTGAAGGATGTAATAAAAATTAAAAAACTTAAGATCAAATCCAGAATCGAAGATATTGTGAAATCAAATTGTCAAAATGAATATCTTGATTTGTCCAGAGAGCTTTTAAAAGGAAATAGTCCAGAAGATATTTTAGGTGCTCTCTTATATTATTCTTTTCAGGATGAGCTGAACGAAAAAAGTTATACTGAGATCGAAGAAGTGGTTGTTGATACAAAGGGCAAAACAAGGCTTTTTGTTCGGCAGGGGAAGGTAGATGGTTTAACGCCAAGGAAGCTAGAAGATTTGATCATAACAAAATGCAATATCTCAAAAGATAAAATAAGAGATATTCAGGTGTATGATAAATTTTCTTTTGTTACTCTTCCTTTTCACGATGCTGAGAAAATGCTTTCCTTGTTCAGTAAAAGAAGATCAGGCAAGGGGATATTTGTCAGTAAGGCAAATAAGAAAGGTCAGAAGTCTTAGGGTTTATTTTTCAACAAATAAAAACTCCCTGTTATGTAATAAATGACAGGGAGTTTTATATTTCCGGAGAAACAATTATTCTTTTAAGCTATGACTTTTCTTGCTGGCAATGTGGTATATAAACCAACCTAATAACATAAACGCGGCAAGTGAAACCATCTCACTCATGAAAGGTGATAAACCAAGATCAATTCCTGCTGGTTTTTTCCCAACATAGAATGCATAGATAGCAACAACAATTCCTATCAATCCTTCTCCTGCTATTAATCCTGAACCCAGCAAAACACCTCTGTCTTCTGCAGACTCAACAATAGATTTCTTTTCCATATCTCTTTTACGTTTTGCTTCAACTATTCTTCTTATACATCCACCAACGAACACAGGGGTCATTGTGGAAAGCGGTAAATAAATGCCGACTGCAAAAGGTAAAGATGGGACGCCTAACAGTTCTGCAACTGCTGCCAAAGCAGCTCCGGTAAGCACCAATGCCCATGGAAGATTAGCTTGCAGAACACCTTCCACTACGGTTTTCATAAGCGTAGCCTGAGGCGCTGGCAATTCCTGTGATCCAAAGCCGAATGTCGCACCAAGAAGCCAGACTGCCCATGCAATAAAGAATGCACTTGCAACCACTCCTATCATTTCGCCGATCTGTTGTTTCATAGGTGTTGCGCCAAGAAGATAGCCGGCTTTTAAATCCTGTGAAACATCACCTGAAATAGAAGCTGAAATACCAACTATTGTTCCAATGACCAGAGCTGTTGCCATACCTGTTCTGTCTGTCCAGCCGAGCAAATAGAAAATAAGGCTGGTTCCAAGGAGTGTAACGATAATCATGCCAGATGTTGGGTTGGATGTAACACCTACCAGTCCTACAATGCGGGATGCAACAGTCACAAAGATAAACGAGAAAAACGCAATACATATGGCTGATATTAAACGAATTGAGAAGAAATCCATGTTTCCCAGCACATGAGGGACGATCGCTATTATTAAAACTACTATAATAACTCCAAATAATATAACATATATTGGCAGATCTGTATCTGTTCTTAATTTTTTTTGCCTGCCTGCTGATCGTTCCTTTAATTCACGAATTCCAGCCTGAAGAGAACTGTACATAATTTTAAATGATTTACAGACAGTTATTATGCCGGCAAATGCCACAGCACCTGCTCCGATGTGTCTTATATAGCGGGTCCATATCTCAGCTGGATTCATTTCAGCAATGGTCTTAACTGTTTCAGGAAAAATAGGAGCTGTAAGCCCTGCACCAAAAAATGAGATTAATGGAATGAGAACAACCCATGACAACAAACCGCCAGCTACCATTATTCCTGCAATTCTGAATCCAAGAATATATCCCACTCCAATTAAAGCTGGTGTTGCTTCAAGTCCAATCTGCGCATTTTTAAGAATAGGAAGTTTTAGCGTTAAGCTATCTGGCCATAATTTTAAAAAGCCAACTATTGCTTTATAAACTGCTCCGATTCCTAATCCAATAAAAACCGGTCTTGCGCGTGCGCCTCCTCTGTCTGCTGCTTTTAACACCTCAGCGCAGGCAAGTCCTTCAGGATATGGGAGGGTTGCGTGTTCTTTTACAATAAGAAATTTCCTAAGTGGAATCATGAAAAGAACGCCCAGCAATCCACCCAACATAGCAACAGCACCTATTCTGGCAATTGAAGGTGACATGCCCCACAGAAAAAGAGCGGGAATTGTGAAAATAATGCCAGAGGCAAGTGAGGAACTGGCAGATCCAATTGTTTGAGTGTTGATATATTGTAGAATGGTTGACTTTCCCCAGACTGGAGCTAGAAGCCGGCACACAGCAACAGTAATAACAGCTATTGGTATGGAAGTGGATATTGTAAGTCCTACTCTTAATCCAAGGTATGCGTTAGCAGAACCAAATATGATTCCAAAGATAGCTCCAAAAACTGCAACGCGAAGGGTGAACTCTTTCATGTTTGATTCAGGTGGTACATAAGGCTGGAATTCTGACATGTTTCCTCCTTTTAGAAATTTTAAAAAAGGTTTAATAAGTGATCTTGATTAAATAAACTTATATTGATTAATTTTGCAACATGGAACTGGTAGAAGATGTTTTTTAGTGTCTGATATTTTTACACCATGATGGTTATCTATGGATCGAGATATGCCATATGTCTATGTCAAACATGAGTTCCTGTTCGTCTTGTCTAAATGAAATCTCAGCCTCTGTTTGAAATGAAGAAAAATTTGTTTGTTGAAGAGGTGGATATAATGAGTATGCTAATGATTGAAGGACATCTTCTGGAATGTGATATCCTTGATGTGTGTTGTTAACGCTCAACCTGATTTGTATTCTGTTTTCTATTTTTTGAGCTTCTATATGAATGCGGACGCGAAAATCTGGATCTGCTTCTGCATTTATTCTTCTTGAAAAAAGAGGGATAGCTATGCGAGGGCTTATCCGGTTTTGAAGAGCATTTCTGGTAATTCTTGGTGGATAAAGTCTCATGGGTACACGAAATGAATATGTATAAATAGTTTGATTCTCCCTTGTTTGGATCTGCACAGATGGAGGATGTGTTCTTGATCTTTGAGACAGCTCCTTTATACTATTTTTTGTATCAGAGAGATAAGTGTCTTGTGAATGAACTGGAAGCAATGGAATAGCATTGTCTTGATAAACATCATTGCAAATATTTTGAGGAACAAATCTAGATGATAATTCTATTTTATTCATGGGTAACCTTTCTATTATTAATATCGGCAGTTATCCAAAAAAAGTAACAGGTTAGCGAAATAAATTTCATTTTTGATACGATTTATCTTGACGTTGTTTTTTTGATAA
>CAZLRI010000114.1:0-7658 GCA_964561745.1 uncultured Pseudobdellovibrionaceae bacterium
TTTAGATATCAAAGATGCCTAGTGTTTGTTCAACAGAAGCTTGTTTGGGTTTTGAAACAAGATTCTGCTGATTACAAACACTTGTGCACGCCTTATTTTGAAATATTAAAGGTAGCCGAACCCTTTAGGGTGCGTAATCTGCGCAGGCTTCAGCCAAAGGCTGATCCGCCTCTGGCGGAAAAGCCTGCGGCTACCATGTATATACACAATCACCAGCACTAGATTGCTTCGCTGTGTTCGCAATGACTACTCTTAGAATACGCATTTTCCACCATCTATTCCTATTGTTGTTACTTTAAATTTTCCTGCTTTCCCAGATTGCTTCAAAGCCTGTTCCACAATATCAACCATATATCTACAACACGGAACTTCCATCACAACAACATCAATGGAAGCTAAATCATTTTGCATTATCATATCTGCCAGTTTTGAAATATAAAGATCAGCATCATCCAATTTCGGACATCCTATTGTAACAACTTTACCGTTCAAAATATCATTGTGCAGATTTGCATAAGCAACTCCACAGCAATCAGCCAAAACAACAAGCCTACTTCCTTTTAGATAAGAAGCATTAATTGGCATTAATGCTAACTTAATTGGCCAGTTGGAAAGCATGGAATCCTGATTAGCAGCTTCATGATGTGCAGCTTTTTTCACTTTATTGCTTAAGTCTTTTACTGATGATCCGGGACATCCACACGGCAACTTTTTCTCAATTTCATGAACAGCGTTTTTATTAGGACCTGTATATGCTGCGGTCTCCTTTTCTTCAATAAAAAGAGCTCCAAAAGGACATTCGCCAATACAACTTCCCAAGCCGTCACAATAAGTATCGCTAACAAGCCTTGCCTTACCATCGATAATCTTAAGCGCACCCTCTTTGCACGAAGGCACGCATAAACCACAGCCAGTTCACTTTTCTTCATCTATTCTTATTATCTTTCTTTTAATATTCATATACTCTCCTTATCTAAAAACAGGATAGCACTATGGTTGGGATGAGTAATTGACTTGGATCAAGAAGCAGCAGAAATGATTATTAACCTGCAATTTCTTTTAATTTCTTAAGATCATTAATTCGAATTTTATTTCCACTGACTTTTACAACTCCGTTATTCTGAAGCTTTTTAAGATTACGGGAAAGGGTTTCTGGTACGGTTCCTAATTGAAAAGCCAGATCCTGCTTTGAAAACTTAAGCGTGAATTCCATACTGTCTTTAGCAGAGCTCAGGATAAAAGACGCAAGACGGCTTGATACTTTTTCAAGAGAAAGACACTTTATAAGAGAGCTCATATGCCTAAGCAACCTAGACATAATTTCTATAACCTTTAATGACAACTCAGGATATTTTTTAACCAGCTTAAAAAAATTTTCTTTCTGAAAACCCAAAACTTCAACTTCTGTTTTTGCAATACCTGTAACTGGATATTCTAAACCTGAAAAGATCGCTGCTTCAGCAAACACTTGACCTTTTGTAACGCGCCTTACAAGATATTCCTTTCCTTCATCTGATGAGTTAATAAGATCCACATTTCCCTCTATTATCAGATAGAACCTATTAGCAAAATCTCCAGCATAAAAAAGCGTTTCTTGAGGCAAAAACTTTTTATATTCAGATATAGCTTCAAGTTCATTAATAGCTTCCTGATCAAGATCAGAAAATAACCAACATTTTTTTAAAATAGGAATAAGCTCTTGTTTAAATGACATTTTTATTCTGTTATGGTTTTAGGATCTAAGGTGAAAAGATTATCCTTAAGATCTTTGTTAATCTTGATGTTATTAAGTTCGTATTCTGTAATATTTCCAGAATCATTTAAAACCTTTAGCTGAACCATCACGCCACCACTATCAAACATTGCATCAAGACTCTTATATCCAGCCCCCTTCCTTATTGGGATTAAGTTTAAGGCAACAAATCCTTTGGAAATCTTCTTAAATGCATCTGATTTTTTAATCTTAAACTCCTTTTTTATGTCTCCAAAACCAAGCAGAAAAGAAAGACCTTCCTTTGGCACTGTTTCTTCTGAAACAGCATATGTTTGAAGGCTTGAAACATCGCCCGGGATATATACCCATATAGTTGAGCCATCTGAGACATAGTATTTATTATCCTTTGACTGATATTCAACACGAAGCATCCCGCCTTTTTTTAGATATAGCTTTCCTTTTTTAACAACCTCTTTATCAATTAATTTAACCTGTGTTTTTTGAAAAAAATCAGCTGTTAGATCATTTATTAACTGATACCTCTCCTGAATCTTATCTACCGAATCATTAAGCTGATCGTCTTTGCTAAAACCAGTTAAGGATATGCCTGAAATCAATAAAACAAGAACCATGCATATACATCTCATTATAAAACAATGCCGCATATTAGTGTTTGTCATTCCGGACTCCTTGAGCCGGAATCCAGTTCTTTGAAGACTTTCATGGATCCTGTGTCAAGCACGGGATGACAATCTAAAAACACGGAAGGACAATCTTGGTTACATATCATAATGTGATACTGATATAAATTTTTTCTTATCATGTTTCACCTTGTTTGAAATTTTCAATCAAAACCTCGCGCGGCTTGCTTCCATCAGCAGGGCCAACAATGCCTTGGGCTTCCATGCGTTCAACCAAACGAGCTGCACGATTATAACCAATTCTCATTCTTCTCTGAATCATGGATATAGACGCCTGTTTTGTTTCAGAAACCAAAGCAACTGCCTTGTCATAAACCTCTTCATCCTCTTCATCAAATGCTTCTAAACCATCCTCACTATTCTTTGGTTCTACAAGAATTACTTCATTATAATCCGGAGTACCTTGCTTCTTTATATGTTCAACAATACGCGAAACTTCGCTTTCAGACAGATATGATCCATGAACTCTTGCCATTCTTGAGCCCTGCGGAGTCATAAAAAGCATATCTCCTGAATCCAGAAGGCTCTCTGATCCTATTGTATCAAGAATTGTTCTGGCATCATGTTTGGAGCTTGTCCTAAAAGCTATCCTTGATGGAAAATTAGCCTTTATTAAACCAGTAATAACATCAACTGATGGTCGTTGAGTTGCTAATATCAGATGTATGCCAGCAGCCCTTGCCATTTGTGCAAGCCTTGTTATTGTTTCCTCAATCTCATGCGAAACTGTCATCATTAAATCTGCCAGCTCATCAATAATAATAACAAGATATGGCAAAACACCTGTATGCGTTACCGCCTCAGGATCTTCATTCAGCATCTTCTCCGCCTCTTCCTGACTCACAAGCTCAAGTTCTTCAGTACGAATTTTCTCATTATAACCAATAATATTTCTGGCACCTGAATCAGACAAAACGCGATATCTTCGTTCCATCTCTTTTACAGCCCACCTTAATGCTAAAATGCTTTTCTTTGGTTTTGTCACAACAGGAAGAAGCAGATGAGGAATTCCATTATAAACTGATAGCTCAAGCATTTTTGGATCAACAAGAATAAGCCGCATATCTTCTGGAGAACATTTATATAACAAGCTTGCGATCATGGAATGAATAGCAACGCTCTTTCCTGAACCTGTGGCACCAGCGACAAGAAGATGCGGCATCTTTGAAAGATCTGCCACAACCGGTCTGCCATCTGTTGATGCACCAAGAGCAAGAGTAAGTTTGGAATGGGATTTCTCAAACTGTGGAGAAGACATAATCTCCCTTAAAGAAACCAGCTCTCTATCTCTATTTGGGACTTCAATTCCAACAGCAGCCTTACCCGGAAGATGCGCTAAAACCCTTACATTTCGACCGCCCAATGCCAAAGACAGATCATCTTCAAGATTTGTAATTTGGTTAATTTTTGTTCCAACCGCAGGCTCAAACTCATACATTGTAATAACCGGGCCAGGATGAATTGCTGTTACTTTTCCTTCTACGTTAAAATCAGCCAACTTGCTTTCCAAAAACATTGATTGTTTTCTTAAAGCTTCTTCATCTATCTTTGTCTCTGGTTTGTCAGGAAGATCAAGAAGCGATAATGGTGGAGGAGTATATCCAACTGATCCAATCTGTTGAAACCGCAGCTGACCTGATTTATTTTTCTTCATTTTAAGATCAGCTCTATCCAATATCTTTGGTCCTGTATCTGCTGCTTTACTCATCACTCTGTCTCCAAGAGTTTGATGATCATCTGCGTTATTAGAAGTTTTTTTAACTACATGAGATATTACTGCACTTTCCCTTGGCTTAATCTCTACAATTGTCTCCTCAACCTCTTTTTTTTCTAAAAGACGCTTGCACACAGCACACAACCCTTTGGCTATATGCTTCATTTTTATAAGCTGATTCTTTAACCAAGCACCTGAATGAGCACTACCTGAAACTGAAAAACCAGCAACAGATTTGAACCCTTTATATGTCCCCTTTATCGCCATCACAGGGGTTATGCGCGTTGCCAACATAAAGGAAAGAGAAACAGCCCCAAACAAAACCAATATTGCACCAACTCTATTAAGATAATGAACAAAAATCTCACCAACCAGCCCGCCAATCATTCCTCCACCAGCTATAATATGCCCATGAATAGAGATTGTTTCAAAATATATATGTATCAACGCTGAAACAAATATCAGAAGTAATAAATAAGCTATTCCTTCTCTGACCCTTATTTCAAAGCTCCTGCCAATAAGCTGAAAAATACCAAACATTAGAAGCAGCAAAACTACTACATAAGCACTGATTCCAAATATTATAAAAAGCAAATCAGCTGTATATGAACCAATAACACCACCAAGATTCCTTATTGTATGAACATCAGACACAGAATTAAAAGCAGGATCTGTAGGATGATAAGAAGCCAGACAAAGAAAAACAAAGATTCCTAACACAAGAGTTAAAATGGCAACAATCTCTCTTAAAAAATTGGCTGAATCTTTTCTTACAACAGACGGCATCTTACGCTCCTTTCACTCATTAGCGTCCTAATTAAAACCAGCGAGACGAAGCACTAGGCAATCTTTTATCTCTTTATCAATTTGCACAAGTGTTTGTAATTAACGAAGCAAACAGCTGAACCAACTCTGGATCAAACTGCGTCCCAGCTCCTTTATTGATCTCTAACAAAGCCTCATCAAGAGAAAGGGCCTTCTCACGATATGGTTGCGGATTTATCATAGTATCCCAAGCTTCTGTCAATGAAACTATTCGCGCACCAATAGGAATCTCTTCACCTTTAAGACCTTGCGGATATCCGCATCCATCATATCTCTCATGATGGCAAAGCACTATCTCATACTCATTTGAAAGAAAAGGGATGTTATTTAACATCTGTGAGCCAAAAGTTGAATGCTGCTCTAACAACACCCTTTCTTTATTATTAAGTTTTTCTTTCTTGTTCAGCAATTCATTATCAATAGCCAATTTACCGATATCATGAACAAGCGCTGCCCTGCTTATCTTATGAGCCATCCCATTAATCTTTTCTATTTTTTTTACCAGCCTCTCAGCATAGAAAGCAACCCGCTCAGAATGTGGAATCAAACACTTTTTATGAACAGGCATTTCATTGATAATCTTAAGAGTAGAATGAAACGCGCTTTCTTCTGCTTCACTGCCTATTTTAACAATTCTCAAATGCATTTGTTCTATTAATTTACGGTCTTCTTTAATATCATAAGCAGCGCTTATCAGATCTTCATTTGTGCAAAGCTTGCCATTTTTTTTAGAAAGCTCCAAAGCAGCAAGCGCATCTCTTAGCAAATCCTCTTTTGTCTTAATCTCTCCATCTAATGAAGATATTCCTATGCTAACAAAAATGTCGTTGCATGTTTCTTTTCCAGATCTACAAATTGCTGACAGCACATCATTTAACCTATCACCCACCCTTACAGCAGCGTTCATATTTGTTTCCGGAAGCACCACAGCAAATGAGTTGTCACCTAATCTAGCTGCAATATCAACTTCTCGTATTGTTGATAGGATTGTTTCTGAGGTTTTAGCCAAAAGTCTATCACCCTCATGATCTCCTATGGCACTATTAATCTTAGAAAAGTTTTTTAAGTCCGCAACCACCAAACTTAAAGGTCTTCTATATCTACTGGCTTTCTTAACTTCCTGAAGCAGTATTTCATTAAAATACTGATAATTATAGAGCCTTGTCAGATCATCACGAATAGATACGTCCTTAAGCCTATATGCTGCTTTTTTTAGCTGTTCATGAAGCTTTTGCCTTTCTATTAAATAATGAGCAGCACGAGCTATGGAAGCTTCGTTTAATTCCTGTTCTGTGATTATATCTCTTCTACCTGAAACAAAATGTCCCATCTCCCTCATTCTTTTAGCATCAGGGATTACAATAAGAACCGGGGTTTCTTTAAATAACACAGTTATCTTTTCTAATTTAGCTTCAGAAAGTTCATTAGAATCTATAATAATAAGATCTGAATCTGGTTTTACACCTTCAAAATTCTGAACCTCAGAAAACTGCATATTCGGATACACGTGAGACAATGGTTTTAAGATTTTTTTCTTTAAAGAATCCCTTCCCAAAAAATAAATATTTAATACTTTGGTTAGCAACATCCTTGCTCCTGCATAGCAGTTAATTATAACAGTAAGTCATCTAAATCAGGCACAAAATCTTCCTTTGGAGGAGGCTTATCTTTTACCGGAGAAGGTTTTGGACGTGGGCTAGCTGGTGCTGGTTTAGAAAATCCATGTCTAAATAATGACAAATCATTACTATTGGATTTCACTATATCGATTCGATGTCTTGATTGTTTTTCCCATTTCCTTAAAGCCTTTTCCAGCAACGGCTGATTCATTGACCATAAAAGTGTATTATCACCTTCCAAACGCTGTTCTGAAAACAAACGATAACTTATTGAAAAAGCTTCAGAACCCTGTTCATCCTGACCACCCCAAATAATAATAGAAGCAGGTTCTTGAATCTGAATACGCACTGGCTTATCAGGATCCCATTCTGTCCTTAAAAAACCCACTATATTCATATTAAGACGCAAAACCCAGATTGGCTCAGTTAAACCCTTCATAACCAGCATAAGTTCATCAAGAAATGTCATCTGTTTTAGACGATCTTTTATAATCTGTTTTTTGGAATTATAAGTTGTAACTTCAAGACTATCTGGAAGAAGTAAGCCAAAAAAGGCACGTAAAAAATTAAAAACCTGCTCAAAAAACCACACGTTAGTCTCTTCTGTAGACATCTTGGTAAAATTGAGCTTTGCGTTAAAACCCCATGAACCTACTACAAAATTATTACGGGAGTTTTCTAACAAAAAATCATCTAAACCTATTGGTACATTATTTGTTTGATTTGCCATAATTACAATTTACCGAAAAGTAAGCAAACTGTCTACCTTAGAGTAACATTTATACGCATAAAAATAGCATATAATCTTCATCTGTAACCTACTGTAATTATTGGGTTTGAAAATCTTTTAAAAACTTAGCAACTTTTCCAGCTAATCCGCGATAATAAGAACGGGCTTGAAACATGAGGTCAAGAACTGAGGGAATGCAGGATACATCTATATTAGACACCGCGCATCATTTACCTTGCGCAATGCATATTGGTTTTTAATCAGAAATCCATACTATCTCCAGCAGATTTATAAATCCGAGATTTTTATATGAAAAAAACAAATTTTATCATTATTATAATAATTGTTTCAATGT
>CAZLRI010000115.1:0-7652 GCA_964561745.1 uncultured Pseudobdellovibrionaceae bacterium
TTGGATTAGGAGCAAGACCAATAGCAAGAAGAATATCAGCTCCGCATATTAAGCGCATTGAAAGATGGGGAACTGAGCATCAAGCCAGACAGCAAGCACATGTAGAGAGATTTATTCAAGGTGCAAGAAATCTTGTAAATCACACACGCTACTTGGGTCAACTCTTTGTACATGGATTGATCTTTGGACCTTTTGCATTAATAATGGGAGTGATGCCAGAAAATGGAGGTTTATATACTCACGAACCTAATAATATACAAAGTGTTTACAGAGGGATTTGGGCAAATAGATTAGAAAATGGAGATGAGCTGCCTGTTGGCGGCAGTATATTTACTGAAGAGCTTACAACAAAACTTGTTCTCAACTTTGATGAGTTTGGCGCAGAATTAGACCCATACCGTTCACCTGAAAAAGTATCAGAAGCTTATCAACAAAACAGAGAACAAATATCCACATGGCTTAGAGATGTTGGCTCAACAATTGATCCTTATCTCATTTTTGCCCTACACAATGTTCAAAGAAAAGTTTTTACCCTGATGAATTTTAACCCTGAGAATTCTCGGACCCAATTAATAGATCAATTGGAAAGAGCTACAAAATATCATAATGATATTGCTAGATTAACTGATTTCAGAGGCTTTGCTATGTGTGCGGAATTGGCTGCGCTTGGCCAACATCTTCTGCAAAATGTCTTACGAAATGGTTATTCTTCTTCATACATGAGTGGAGTAGAAGGAGAAACTTCATCAGCAAATGGGGATCATAGTTTCATTGTCATAAGAGCTCCGGATTTAACAACATATATCTTTGATATTGCCAGACCTATCTCAGATCAAAATATGCCACGTATTTTAAGAACAGATGTTCCATTTACCCATGAATTATTTAGAGAGACTAATAACCTGCTTATTGGTGCTACTGAAGTATTGCGTGGTGGACGATTATATTTTGGTCTTGGGAATCCTTGGCTTTGCTCTGATTGATTTATGAACCTTTATATTTCTTTACATGACATTTGTGATTTCAATGACTCCATACGTTTTCCTCCTATAATGCGATTTAGACCCCATTATAGGAGGACCCCTATTTCGCCCTATTGACAAACAATCTACAGTATGCGACTGAATCTCCAGTTTCTTTGCATATTTTGTGCAAAGAAAAACCCAACCTTTTAAGGAGGAAATTGTATGAAGAAAATGTCAGGGATGTTGTTGACGGTCGCACTGCTTTTTGTAACAAGCACGGTATTTGCCGCAACTCTGGATGGCAACTACTCATTTCTCTCCCGCACAAAAGCAAATCAACCAGATGCAGTAGGCTGGACAGGCTCAATGAACATCGCAAATAATGTTATGTCCCGCAGCATAAAATCAACTGATGGAACAACAGAAAAAACTTATGTGCAAACATTGAAAAATGATTCAGGTGATGTTTATACAACAACTATGGCTAAGTCTTACAACCCAGCATATGTCGGAAAAGTCGAACAATATAAAATTACAACAAACGGCAAAGAGCTTATACTTCAAACTCTAAATGGCGAATTTAAAGAAGTATGGGCAAAAAAGTAGTCAGATAAAAAATAGCGTGTTTTCAAAAATCCCTTTTGGTTCTACCAAAAGGGATTTTTTCTCCAAACTTTACAAATGTCATGGTGCCAAAACTACTTCCCTAACAATATAACACTTATCTTAAATGAAACGCGAAACCTCCTTGTAAGACAATCAGGCGCGGTTTGAAACAGAAGTGTATGACGAGCGAATTCTTTTACACTTTCACCCTTTTGAGGCCTGACAGGCAAGAAGACATCAAATGGGATGAAAGCGTTAATGAATTCGCGAGGAATAACGTAGTGAATGGCGCCGTCGAACAAGGAGGTTTCGTACTCTTTACAAACAAAAATTGCTATATTGTCAAAGAATCAGCTCTAAAAAGAGCAACCTTGACATCACCCCCTTCCAATCTGTAATATCCCCCTCCAATTACAAGGGCATTTTTTATACATCAAAAGATGCATGCACAAGTGTTTGTAATCAACAGGAGGAATATTATGGGATTATTAGGGATACTTTGTCAGGTTGATTCAACAACAATCGTTGAAAATGGAAATCACAGTCTTTTAAGCTTGTTTATAAATGCAAATATCGTTGTTCAGTTTACCATCATACTTTTAGTGATTTTTTCCATTGTTTCATGGGCAATTATTGGAAACAAACACAGGCAACTAAAAAAGGCCAAGGAACAGTCTAATAATTTTTATAGATATTTCTGGCAATCGCCATCCATTGATCAGCTTGTAAAAAAGGGCGGTTTTAAGAAAAATCCTGCTTTTAATATATTTAAGACCGGCATTGATTCTCTTCGTGAAAATCAGGGAGCAAACGGCGAAACTGTAGTTGAAAAAGAGATAAAACGCGCAACTGAAGATGAGATAGAACAAATGGAATATGGAGTTCCGTTTTTAGCAACAACTGGCAGCGCAGCGCCTTTTATCGGCCTTTTTGGAACAGTTTGGGGCATTCTTAATGCTTTCTGGAAAATAGGTAAAACCGGAACATCAAGCTTAGCTATAGTTGGACCGCATATTGCAGAAGCTCTTATTGCAACAGCAATAGGGCTTGCAGCTGCAATTCCAGCTGTGATTTTCTATAATATGTTTACTAATAAAATTCGTCTGTTTTCAAAAGATCTCGACAATTTTTCCGAAGATTTTACAGCTCGCATAAAACAGGAATATTACAAATAATCTATTGAGACAACTTTTATGAAAACACTAAATGGAAATAATAATCGTAATCGTTTGGCATCTGATATTAACATAACCCCTTTTGTTGATGTAGTATTAGTTTTGCTGATTATCTTTATGGTCACAGCTCCCCTGCTTCAACAAGGATTGCCTGTAAATCTACCTGAGGCTTCTGCTCCTGCATTAAAAAGGGCAAAAACAGATGTTATTGTCACAGTTCAACAGGGCGACAAAATTTATATAGGCGACGACCAAACAGTGATACCAATTGAAGAGCTGGAAGGACGCCTTGGAGCTATTTATAATGTAAAAGAAGAAAAAGACTTATTTATAAAAGCTGATTCAAATCTTCTTTACGGTACTGTTATAAAAGTTATGTCTATAGCAAAAAAAGCTGGCGTTGCACGAATTGGCATGATCACCCAACCTGAGCTAAGCAGTTCTCTGTAAAATTTTCTTCATTAATTGACAATGAGCACTAGAATAAAAAACCCAAAGAATGGCTCGCTTAATCGGTCTATATTTAAATCCGCAGGGGTTCATATCCTTATAATCAGTTTTTTGTTATTTCTCCCCAGCCTTCCTCTCAAAGATAGCAAAACAACTGACATTATATGGGTCCAGATTCCAAAAGGAAGCAGCGATGAAATCGGCATAGGTATGAAAAAATCAGAAAGCCTTCCTCAAAGCACTATTGAGCAACAAAAACTCGCTGCTCAAAGTACGCCTCTTGAACCTGAAATGAAACTGCCAAGTGACGATAAAAAGAACAAAAACACAAAACCCAAACAAGAAAAAAAACCTAAAAAAGCAAAACCAAAAAAAAGATTATCTGCTAATGACAAAAAAATAGCTGATGCCCTTAAAATGATAAACAGGGATCTTAAGGAACGGCAGGCTTATCCTGAAGCTGCTCAGATAAAAGATAATGGAGAAGGATTTAAATACGGGACAGGAACAGAACCGCTTAAAGTTCTTCCAAATGATCCTGAATATCTTAAATATCAGGCAATAGTGCGCGCAACTATTATTCAGGAATGGATTGTGCCACTACGTTATATAGAGGACCAGAGTGTGGGACACAGATGTTCAATTGAGGTTATGATTAACCGTGATGGTGAAGTTATCTCCACAAAATGGGAGAACAAAAGCGGCGATGAAACATTTGATTCATCTGCCATGAGGTCTGTGAAAAAAGCATCACCCTTTCCTAAACCACCGGAAAGACTTGAATGGGAAGCTTATAATGAAGGGTTTTTAATTGAATTTGATCCAAGGTTAAAACCATAGTTGGTCGTTGAAAAAAATTTCTTCCCCCTTAATGGGGGAAGGTCACCTGCCGGACAGGCAGGAGGGATAGGGGTGAAGTGTTTTCCCCCTCCCCAACCCTCCCCACAGGTGGGAGGGAATTTTGAAATAACTATTATCGACTAATAAGGAGGCATTGTGAATTTCTGTAAAAAAATATTTTTATCATTTGTTTTTATTTTTATATGCAATATTGCTGAAGCTAGAATCTATATCCCTGTAGATCAGCCATCTGACCAAAAATTCCCAATTGCCATCTGTAATCTAAAAGGTTCAAACGAACTTGCCAGCACAATACCTGATATCATACGTAACGATCTGGACCTGTCCGGATATTTTAATATTATTCCCCAAAGCATATTTGAAGGTGTTGCTAAAAATGAAGGACTGGAACTTGATAGCATAAAATATGATTTTTGGACAGCAATAGAAACACAGGCTCTTGTCAAAGGACAGATCGAAACTGAAGGCGACCATTATGTTATCACATTAAGGCTTTTTGATCCTTACTTGCAGGAGATGGTTGTTGGAAAACAATATACATTCCCCAAGAAAAATAAGAAAAACAACATAAGAGAAGTTGCACATAGATTTTCCGACGACATCATGGAAGCTTTAACAGGTATCAGAGGAGTATTTAACACCAAAATTGCATATGCAGCTGTCACAAAAAAAGGGAAAAAAGAGATTTTTGTTATGGATATGGATGGTGAAAACAACGGCAGTGTTACAAGCCTCAACTCCATAAGCATCAGCCCTGCATGGTCACCTGATGGAGGGAAACTTGCCTTTACTTCATATATAAAAAACAATCCAGATCTTTATGTAATAGATGTGAGCGGCAAAGGTCTAAAACAAATTGTTGGCGGGTCGGGAAGCAAAATTACACCAGCATGGTCACCTAATGGTTCAACAATTGCATTTTCATCATCTATGGGAGGTTCTGATAATGAAATTTACAGCATCAATGCCTCTGGCGGCGGCAAAGCTTCTAAACTTACAAATGCCAGCGGCATAAACATTGCTCCGGGTTTTTCTCCAGACGGCAGCGAATTTGTTTTTTCATCTGAACGAGCTGGGAATCTTCATGTCTTTAAAATGCCGGCTGGTGGTGGGGGCGCAACAAGACTGACATTTGTTGGATATCAAAACGATATGCCAGACTGGTCGCCTATTGGAGATAAAATCGCTTTTGCCGGACGGGATATGGGCACATTTGACATATTTATAATGAATCCTGATGGATCAAATATTCAGCGTTTAACAATTGGCAGCGGCAGCAATGAACATCCAAGCTGGTCTCCTGACGGACGATTTATTGTATTTAGTTCAAGCCGCGAAGGTGGTCCGGCAATCTATCTTATGAGAGCAGATGGAAGCAACCAAAGGAAGATTTCAAAAGGCAATGGGATTCTGCCTGAATGGGGACCAGCAGTGAAATGATTCGTTCTGCGATGAGCGTTAATCGATGATTGTTGGACACATAACACGGGGCTCTACATAGAGCCTCACAACGCACATCGCACAACAATAGGATTAGCTATGTACGCAATAATTGACATTGGAACAAATTCTACTCTCCTCTTAATAGGCAAAAAAGAAACCTATGGCAAAGTACGCATACTTGCTGATGAGGTAAGGATTAACCGCATAGGCGAACATCTTTCCATAGATGATTCTATATCTCCTTCTGCAATTAAAAAAACAATTGATGTGCTTAAGGAATATCGTGATATCTGCGAAAAACATAATGCAACCAAAGTTGTAGCAGTTGGAACAGCTGCTTTAAGAACAGCAAAAAATTCAGATGAAGTATTGCATGAAATATTAAAGCAGGTTGGTCTTGATGTTGAAGTAATAACACCAGACAAAGAAGCATGGTACACATTTATTGCAGCTATGCAAAGTTTTGGAAAAGATATTATGGTCTGTGATATCGGAGGCGGCTCAACTGAATTAACATGGGGAATCCTAAAAAAAACCGATAATAAAGATAGTTGCCAGTTTATTTCTACAAATTTAGGTTCTGTATCATTAACAGAAAAAATATTAAAATCCGATCCTGTCACCAAAGAAGAGCTGCAAGACCTATGCAGCACAATTGACGGGCAAATACAAAAAGCTCTGGCATTGTGCACATACAAACATGCAAGCACATTAGTTGCAACATCTGGAACCGCAACTACAATTGCTGCTATTTATAAAAAACTTCCAAAATATGATCCTCAAAAGATTCATGGAACTAAAGTCACAATGCTGGATATTCAGGTCATAATAAATAATCTAAAAGAAAGAACCATAGCTGAAAGAAGAAAGATCATAGGCATGCAAAAAGGAAGAGAAGATATCTCCCTTGCTGGAGTAGTAATATTAGGCAGAATAATGCGAAGATTTGGCTATAACTCAGTTACTATATCTGACCATGGACTGCGCTGGGGAATACTTTACGAACAACTTTTAAAAGGGGACGTTACCCCCCTTAATAACATATTGAAATAATTGATAAATAAAAGCTGTTTTAAATTTTTTAACTTGTTAAATATAGTTGTAAAAATTTAAAAATGCTTTTTATAGTTCAATGATATTAAGTGGTTATCAAGGGGGGTAACGTCCCCTTATTTCTAATTTCTTTGCAAATTCGCCATTCAAATAATAAGATAAAAAATCTTAACCCTCAAAATTATAAGGATAGCATCCTCATGAATGGAAGAAGCGGAAATAAATGGCTTTTTGCAATACTTCAGAACCTCACAACAAATCCAGCACAGACAATGGTTACAAGCTTTCTTGTCCTGATTCTGGCAGGGACAATGCTTCTTATGATGAGTTTCACAACTGCTGATGGGACACGGCTTGGTTTTATCAATGCGTTTTTTACAGCTACTTCTGCTGTATGCGTAACCAGACTTATCGTAGTTGATACTGCAACAAAATTTTCAATTATTGGAAAGATTGTTATACTGATACTGATCCAGTTCGGCGGGCTTGGAATTATGATGTTCACATATTGCACAGCTTATCTTCTTGGACGAAAGATATCCTTAAAAGAAAAACTCGCCCTTTCATATATGTTAAATGAAAACGATCTCCAACTCTTATCAAAATCAATTTTGAAAATAATATTCACAACCCTAACAATCGAGCTTATTGGCGCATTTCTTCTCATCGTTCCTTTTTATAAGCATTTTGGCTTGTCATGGAAGACTTTCTTTTACTCAGTTTTCCATTCAATATCTGCATTCTGCAATGCTGGTTTTGCTCTGTTTTCAAATAGTCTGGAAGGATTTAAATCCGACTCTCTATTAATAATAGCCATAGCTTGTTTAATAATTCTCGGTGGCATTAGTTTTCCGGTTATAATGAACGTTTATCAACACACAAAAGAGCAGATAAACTATAAAATAAGAAAACTGCAAACTCCAAGACCAAGCTTAACAATGAACACAAAAGCAGTTCTGGTAATAACTTTTATATTAATCATACTTGGAACAATAATCTTTTATGGGTTAGAGCATAAAGATAATCTGGTTCAGCACAGCCTTAAAGCTCAGTATTTATCCGCCTTTTTCCAGTCAGTAACACTCAGAACAGCTGGATT
>CAZLRI010000116.1:0-7606 GCA_964561745.1 uncultured Pseudobdellovibrionaceae bacterium
ATTAAAAGCAAATCTCTCTTATCACTCATGTGTAGAGTTGGTCATTTTGTTTTGCAGGAGCTATATAAATAATGGAATTAATGCTTAATAGGTTTTTGTCTACTACCTTGCCAACAGTTGCTCCGTTTGGCAGATATTTGATAAACAGCACAAGAGCTCTTGGTGAATGGTGTTGTTTTGTGTGGCAGGTTTTGGTCTGGAGTTTCAGACCGCCTTTCAGGTCGTTGCAGTTTTTTCAACAATTAGAGTTTATAGGAGTCAGATCAACCGGTATCATTGTGCTTACCGGTTTTTTTTCAGGTGCTGTTTTTGCCCTTCAGGTTGGCAAGGTTTATGCTTTGTTTAATATGGAAAGCATGGTTGGAGCAACGGTCGCACTTTCTTTGTCCAGAGAGATTGCACCGGTTTTTGCTACATTAATGGTAATAGCCAGAGCGTGTTCATCTATGGCAGCAGAGATAGGAACAATGAAAGTAACAGAACAGGTGGATGCATTGGAAACAATGGCAGTTGATCCTATACAGTTTCTTGTTGTTCCGAGGATGTGGGCTTCAGTTATTATGGTTCCTATGTTAACTGTTATTTATAATGTTATTGGTATGATAGGCGCGTATCTGGTTGGTATCTACATTTTATCTACAAACGAAGGGTTGTTGCTTTCTAAGCTTTATTATTATCTTGATGCTGATGATTTTATAAGCGGGCTTATGAAAGCAGCGGTTTTTGGTTTTTTTATTTCAATCATAAGTTGTTATCAGGGTTTTAAAACATCTAATGGCGCACAAGGTGTTGGCAAAAGAACAACCAGAGCAGTTGTTATTTCCTCTGTAACGGTTTTAGTGTTGGATTATTTTTTGACAAGCTGGATAGTTGAATATTTTTTAAAATAACAATGATAAAGATTCAGGGGTTACATAAATCATTTAACGGTCATGCAGTGCTTTGCGGGGTTGATCTTTTTATTCCGCGCGGAAAGATTACTGTCATTATCGGTCCGTCAGGATGTGGCAAAACAGTGCTTTTACGCCACATAATAGGGCTGCTTAAACCTGATCGTGGACGTGTGACAATTGATAATGTGGATCTAAGTACGCTTGACAGAGTTAGTTTGAATAATGTTCGAAAACGTTTTGGAATGTTATTTCAAAGTGCGGCTTTGTTCGATTCTTTAACGGTTTTTGATAATATTGCGTTTCCGTTAAGAGAACATAAGAGGATGAAAGAACTCTCTGTTATCGAGAAGATTGTTAATGAAAAATTAAAGCTCGTTGGTTTGCCGAACGCAGGGTATAAAATGCCGTCAGAACTTTCAGGTGGTATGAAGAAAAGAGTTGGGCTTGCAAGGGCAATAGTGCTGGAACCGGAAATTGTATTATACGATGAGCCCACTACTGGATTAGATCCAATTATGGCAGCAACTATTGACAACCTTATCCTCTCCATGCAACAAAATCTTAATATTACGTCTGTTGTTATTAGTCATGATATTGAATCTGCATTTAAGGTGGCTGATCAGATTGCAATGGTAGATAAAGGTCGCATTATTGAAAGCGGAACACCTGATGAATTTAGAAAATCAAAAAATGAGATTGTGCAAAATTTTTTAAGAGCAGGTTTGAATTAACGCTGAGCTAGGAGAAAAATAAGTGAAACAATTTTCATTAGAGGTAAAAGTTGGTCTGTTTGCTATTATTGTTATAATTCTTGCAATAACATTAACCATAAAAGTCAGCGAAAGGGCGGTTACTGCAGGAAGAGGATATGAGTTAAATGCTGTATTTTCAAATGCAACAGGCTTAAAGATCAAAGCGCCAATTGAGCTGGCTGGTGTGCAAATAGGTGTTGTTAAGGATATTGAACTATTTGACTCAAGATCCGCAAAGGTTACGTTGGTTCTTAATAGAAAAGTGAAACTGCCTGATGATAGCAGGGCAGTGCTCAGAACACGTGGTTTTTTAGGTGAAACCTATGTTGAGATTATTCCCGGCAGTATTGGAGCTCCTAATCTTAGTAGTGATGATTCAATTGCTTATACCAGCTCATCTGGCGATATGAATCAGTTGTTGAATCAGTTTAATGAAATAGCATCAGATATTAAGGCTGTGACTTCATCTCTTAAAACTTTAGTTGGGCAGGATGAAAACATGCCTATTAACCGGATAATTAATAATTTAGATAAATTTTCTGAATCAATAAAAAACGTTACTGTTCAAAATCAGGATAATATTAATCGTATTGCCAATAATCTGGCTGACTTTACTGAACAATTGCAGGAAGTTATTCAGCAAGGACGCGAAAATGTTGAGTCTTCTATGGAGCATGTTGCTTCAATTACTGAAAAGATAGACAATGGGCAGGGTACGATAGGTCGTCTGGTTAATGATGATGAGACAGTTGAAAAGTTGAATAAAGCAGTTGATAATCTGAATAGTACATTGGGAAGCTTTTCCAAGTTAGAAACAGAGATAGGATATCATGCTGAGTATTTAACCCGGACAACTGATTTCAAACATTATGTATCATTGGCATTGAGACCAGGTCCGGATAAGGCATTTTTGTTTGATGTTGTTGCAGATCCAGATCCTCCTCCAAATCATGTGGATCGTACAATCAATGTTACTGCAAATAACACGACTACAACTGTTAAAACAAGCACAGCTACAATTGACAGAAATGCTATTAAAATATCAGCCCAGCTTGCAAAGAAGTTTTACGATTTTCAGATTAGAGGTGGTATTATAGAATCAACCGGTGGACTTGGTGCAGACTATTTTGTAGGACCTGCGGTTGCTCATGCTGAAGCATATAATTTTACTACCCATTATGGAGAAAGACCGCATATTAAATTAACTGGAGAGATTAATATTACAAAAAACTTTTATCTGCTTGGCGGAGCTGATGATATTATCAATCCTGCTCAACCAGTTGATTACTTTGTTGGTGGAGGTTTTAGGCTTGTTGATGAAGATATAAAGAGCTTGGTCAGGTTGGGCGGGGCATCTACGCTGATGAAATAATTTCGTTGTGCGATCTGCGATGAACGTACATCGTACTTTGTTGGGTTTTTACGATGTACAATGTGCGACCGACACTCAACGAAAAAAAAGGAATTTATGAATAAAATTACAAGAGCTATTATTAGTGTTTCAGATAAAACCGGCATTGTTGAATTTGCAAAAGCTTTGAAAGAACTTGGAGTTGAGATTTTATCAACCGGCGGAACTGCAAAAGCTTTGCATCAGGCTGGTATAGATGCCATTGAAATCGCAGATTATACATTATCTCCTGAAATACTGGATGGTCGCCTGAAAACACTTCATCCAAAGATACACGGCGGGATACTTGGTATGCGTGACAATAAAGATCATCAGCGAGAAATGAAGGAAAATAGTATTGAGCTGATTGATCTGGTGGTTGTAAATCTTTATCCATTTGAAGAAACAATATCCAAAAAAGATTGTTCATTTGAGCACGCTGTTGAAAATATTGATATAGGTGGCCCTACAATGCTCAGAGCTGCAGCTAAGAATCATAAAGATGTTGCTGTGGTTTGTGATCCAAAAGACTATGATGATATAATAAATGAATTAAAAAAGAACAATTGTGCGATCAGCGACAAAACTAAGTTTCATTTATGTAAAAAGGTCTTCTTACATACTGCCCGTTATGACAGCGCGATCATAACATATTTAAGTAAATTAACTGATGAGAAAGCTGTTATGGATATGCCTGAGCATATTGGTTTTACTTTTTCAAAGGTTCAGGATCTGCGCTATGGCGAGAATCCACATCAGAAGGCATGCTTTTACAGAGAAAATACTGATGTGAAAGGACCTTCTTTAATTACTGCAAAACAACTTCATGGAAAAGAGCTCTCTTATAATAATATTATGGATGCAGATGCTGTTATTGAGATTGTAACTGAAATGAGCAGCTATCCTTTTGCAGCTGTTGTTGTAAAACACAGCAATCCGTGCGGTGTGGCTGTATCAGAAAAATTCATGCAAGATGCTTTTATAATGGCGCGGGATTGTGATCCGGTTTCTGCATTTGGTGGTATTATCGGTGTAAATAAGATTCTGGATGAAGAAACAGCAAAGAGTATTCTTGAGACATTTTTTGAAGTTATTGTTGCGCCTGATTTTGATGATCAAGCAAAGCAATTACTTATGGCAAAGAAGAACATGCGTTTGCTCAAGATTGATAATTTGGGAAAAGATTCTAATTTGGTTGGAATTAATTTAAGAAAGGTTGTTGGCGGACTCTTGGTTCAGGATAGAGATACAATAATTGAAAACATCAGGGATGCAAAGGTTGTTACAAAGAGAAAACCATCTGATGAAGAATGGCAGGCTTTGGAGTTTGCGTGGAAGGTTTGCAAGCATGTTAAATCAAATGCAATAGTTTATGCTGATAAAAACAAAACTCTTGGCATAGGAGCAGGGCAGATGAGCCGCGTTGATTCATCAAAGATAGCTGTCATGAAAGCAATGAGTGCGCTTAAAGGATCTGTTGTTGCATCTGATGCGTTTTTCCCGTTTAGAGATGGCGTTGATGAAGCTGCAAAAGCTGGTGCTCGAGCGGTGATCCAACCCGGCGGATCCATTCGTGATGATGAGGTAATAAAAGCAGCTGATGAACATGGTTTGGCAATGGTCTTCACCGGCACAAGGCATTTTAAGCATTAGAAAATGTTCCCCTCTTTGGAAGGGGATAATAGAGTGGTTTTTGAAGATATGAGAACAGATGAGCTCTATTTTACTTATCGTGTAGGAGATTTATTTTCAGAAGATGAGTTTATTGAACGTTCAGCTTTTGCAAGGTATATGGATGCTATTACAATGGAACCTCCAAGTGCTGAACGCGAATTTTTAGAGAGTTTTGAACAAGGTCGACAGGCATTACACTCTTGGCATGCTTTGCAATATGAGTTTCGAACCTTTGCTGCACGATGTGGCTATGGAGATTATTTTAAGGCGTTAACTTCAGCCTTTGAACTTTTTAGAGATATTCCTGTATTATCACCTCAGTTTTTGTTTGACATACCAGTTACTCATCCGGTTTTGGTGGAGTTGCCGTTTCAGGCGAGAATTTAAATTAAATCTTTCGCGCCTTTGCTGACCATAATGGAAGAAACAAAAGGATAGAAAGACAATCTGATCCAATCCACAGATAAAAACCTCCTGACCAACCAAAATGATCTAGAAGATATCTGCTTTTGATTCCTCTTGCCATTGTATCAAGATAACTAAATGAATCTATTACATCAACTGCGGTTTCAGCAGTTCATTGGGTGGAAAAATCAATATAAAGCTGGAATTTTTTTAAAATATGCTACTATGTTTTCCTGAAATAATTTTAATAATAGGGGGATATATGAAAATAGCTTATAAATATTTTTTAGCTGCAATAATAATCTTTTGTTTTTTTCTTTCATCACAATCTTTTGGTGTTCAGCCAAGAAAAGCGAAGCCTCATGATATTTCAGATACAATACCAGCTAAGATAGATGATGTATCGTATGTTACAGGCATTGAAGATATTGACGTCAGTAAATATAGTCAGCAGCAGCAATATCGGGGGTGGTTTGATTTAAATGAAGATGAGGCTATTTTTAGAAGAAATATGATAGATCAGAAAAAGGGTAAAGGCATTACCGCTGTTGATATTATAAAATTCAAATATAAAGATATTAAGGAATTATATTTTGGATATGATGCAATATACAAAGCTGCAAATGACAGCCTGCCCACAGCGCTTACAAAGATTTATAACAGAGGGGCAAGTTATTTTGTTGGCGCGCCGATGTATATGCCCTTGCATCAGTTTTTAAAACAGAAAAACAGATCTCCAATTATAATATATATTCAACAAGAGAATAAACTGATATCCCTTGTTTTGCTGGCGCCAAATAACAAGGCTAAGGCTTTGTATCTGCTTCTTGCAAAACAGTCTGGGTTAAAGGTTAAGGAACCGATTGTTGGTCAGGATGCTGAAAAAGCAGGTTCTAAATAGATAAAGAGCTTTTGATTCGCATTTTTCATTTGAGCTTCCCTCGCCTTATGATGTTATAACTTTAGGGCATCTCTAAAAACCCCTGTTTTGCGCTTGTCATCCCTGCGAAGGCAGGGATCCAGCCGTTGGAAACATTCATAAACACTGGATTCCCGCTTTCGCGGGGGCTATACGTGGCGCGATCCGATTCAATCTGTAATATGAAACACATGAATCACGGGTTTTGAACCATCAGCAAAGGGTTCCATGATATAGAGATACTGATGCCCTGCATCATAAGCCACACCACTGACCCTGTATTTTCGCTGATCTCCTGAACCAAAGGTATAGGCAGCATCAGGAATAATCTCAGGTAACAAGAGATGCTCATCAATATCAGCCACAGCATAGGGTTGTGGCTCACCAGATTCCATGGTGCCTTGGACTACAGCAGCTAAATTAGCTGGATCATAGAAGATGATCTGGGCATCAAACCGATCCCCACGCCAGCCTTTTTCAGTTGCCCAATGGGTGCATCCACTAAACAAGCTACTACTGCATGCTGTTCCATTGGCATTTCGGCAGGTCGTAAAACTCAACTCTTCAGCTTCTACGCACGGTTGAGTGGGATGATCTTGATCCACATACCCATACCAATAGTAATTGCCGGTTGATTTGGTGCCCACAAAGATCACACCACTTTTTCCACTTGATGTTGAAATCCAAGCGCCACCTGCCCATGAATCAGAATCATGATAATTGGTCATTCGATGTGTTCGGTAAGTGGTTTCATCATCATGAAAGGTGGAACCGTATTTCAGAAGTGTGGTCACGTTAATCACAGTACCAGCTGAAGGTGGATTGCCTTGCAGCCATGGGCCGTAAGCAAAGAGAGAAGGACCTTTTCCTCCCAATCCCCCATCCTTAAAACGGCCAGTGGCAAGATAGCGGCTGCCTACATAGGTGTCAGCCCAGTATGCTGGGATCTGAAAGAGGTAATCGTTTACACTGTTTGGGGAATGATTGCCAATAGTCCACAGTCCTTTGGTGTTGGGATGGCTCAAATTCACATCAAACCAGCCATGACTGGGTGCAGCTTCTTCCCCTTGCAGATTAGCTCCCCACGCAAAATGAATCTTAGGCCCAGTGGTGGGTGTGGATAAATATTCCAAAGCAACAAAGGGGACCTCCATTAAGTCATTAACCAGACTGCCGCGTATGTCAGCAAAGAGTTGTCGGGTTGTTGCCACAGGCAAAGCTGCTATATTTCGCGAATTCACAGGAGTGGGGATGCTGATCTCAGATACATAATTGGTTGGTCCATTGCCAGTACCAAATAACGATCCTGGCAGGCCATCTGTGGCTCCATCTGGATAATAGGTAATGGCATCGCCATTCCATTCCCACGAATTTGGTGTCTCGCCGCCATCAGGCAGGCGAAAGGCGCCTACGTATTCCAAATCACTAGGTTGTAAAAGTTGGTTTGAAGCGGTTGTAGCAGTTTGGGTGTTTTCAGTGTTTTCGCCGATTGCATCACCACCACCACCACCACCATCACCACCACCACCATCACCACCACCACCACCACCACCACCATTATCATCATTGGTGT
>CAZLRI010000117.1:0-7590 GCA_964561745.1 uncultured Pseudobdellovibrionaceae bacterium
TCACGCAGCTCTGATTCTTTTGCATTTTCAATAATGTCCTTAGTTGCTTCAGTAGAACCATAAGCTTTTTTCAGGACTTTAATTATGTCCTCTTTAACAGAATCTTCTTCCAGCACCTTCTGTATCTGTTCGCCTAACACCTTACCGCCCCAACCAAGATGTGTCTCCAAAATTTGTCCCACGTTCATACGTGAAGGCACGCCTAATGGATTAAGTACTATATCAACAGGAAGTCCGTCAGCTGTATATGGCATATCCTCCTGAGGCAATATACGGGAGATAACACCTTTGTTTCCATGTCTTCCTGCCATCTTGTCACCAACCGAGAGCTTTCTCTTGGTAGCAACAAAAACCTTAACCAGCTTGATAACTCCTGGCGGAAGTTCGTCTCCTTTGGACAGCCGGTTAATTCTCTGATCATACTTCATCCTAACAACTTCTTCCTGATCTTCAATAGCTTCAAAGAGTTCAGCAAGTTCGTTCTCTAAATCTTCGCTGCAATCCATCGAGATTTCAGACCATTTATTAAACGGCATTTTTTCTAATGCATCATCTGTTATCTTCTTTCCTTTAACGAGATAAACCTTCTCCGTTTCCTCATCCATAACCTTTGATGTGGAAGTTTGCCCAACCAAAAGTTTCTTTATTCTGCGGCTGAAAGTATCATGGATAGCCTTTAATTCCGCATCCATCGCCTTTCTTATCTTGACACCTTCTTCACCCTGAAGTTCTTTTGTTCTTTCATCAGGTTCAACACCTTCTCTTGAAAATACTTGAGTGTGAATTATAATGCCTTCAATGCCGGGAGGAACACGCAAGCTTGTATCTTTAACATCACCAGCCTTATCACCAAAGATTGCTCTTAATAATCTTTCTTCAGGAGACAGTTGGGTTTCACCTTTTGGAGTAACCTTTCCAACAAGAATGTCATCCTTTCTAATTTCCGCGCCAATCCTTATAATTCCGCTTGCATCCAGATTAGCAAGAGCTTCCTCTCCAACATTTGGAATATCACGGGTAATATCTTCTTTGCCAAGTTTTGTGTCACGCGCTGCGCATTCAAATTCTTCAATATGAATTGAGGTAAAAACATCGTCTTTGATAAGACGCTCATTAACCAAAATTGAATCTTCGAAGTTATAACCACCCCAAGGCATAAATGCTACCAACACATTTTGCCCCAAAGCCAGTTCTCCCATCTCAGTTGCCTGACCATCAGCAACAACATCACCTTTTCTGACTATATCGCCTTTTTTCACAATTGGTTTCTGATTAATACAAGTGCCCTGATTGGATCTCTGAAATTTGACCAGGTCATATATATCTACATCTGACCCTTTTTTGCCACGTTCAGATTTATCAGATTTCACAACAATCCTGTTTGCATCAACTTCACTTATCACTCCGTCTCTATTTACAACAACTGTAACACCTGAATCACGCGCCACAAGAGATTCCACTCCTGTTCCAACAATCGGTGCACTTGTTCTAAGAAGAGGCACTGCCTGACGCTGCATGTTTGACCCCATTAAAGCACGATTAGCGTCATCATGTTCAAGGAATGGAATTAATGATGCTGCAACAGACACAAGCTGCTGTGGAGATACGTCCATTAATGTAACATCTTTGGCATTTCCCATAACAAATTCGCCGTGCAATCTACACTGAACTTTCTCAGCTGCTATCTTTCCAGTCTTATCTACTGGAATAGTTGCCTGAGCAATAAAATGGGAGCCTTCATCCAAAGCTGAACAATAAATAATTTCGTCTGTGACCTTGCCATCTACAACCTTTCTATATGGAGTTTCCACGAATCCAAACTCATTAACTTTTGCACATATAGAAAGTGACGCTATCAATCCAATATTAGGACCTTCAGGGGTTTCAACAGGACAGATACGACCATAGTGTGTTGGATGAACGTCACGAACTTCAAATCCAGCACGCTCCCTTGTTAAGCCACCTGGTCCTAATGCTGATAAACGGCGTTTATGCGTAACTTCCGCCAATGGATTGGTCTGATCAAGGAACTGTGATAACTGGCTTGATCCAAAAAATTCCTTAATTACCGCTGAAACAGGTTTTGCATTAATAAGATCATGAGGCATAAGCGTTTCAACATCCTGCAAAGACATACGTTCGCGAATTGCTCTTTCCATACGAACCAAACCAACGCGATATTGATTCTCCAACAATTCTCCAACAGAACGTACGCGACGGTTGCCTAAATGATCGATATCATCTACTTCGCCTTCGCCATCTTTTAGATTCATTAAATAACGAACAGTTTCAATAAGGTCTTCGTTTCGAAGAGTTCCAACTTCCAAAGGAACATTTAATTTAAATTTGTAATTAAGTTTTAGCCGACCAACCTTTGACAGATCATAGCGTTCTGGATTAAAGAAAAGGTTTTCAAACAAAGCTGTTACTGACTCGGAGGTAAAAGGATCTCCGGGGCGAAGCCTCCTATAGATTTCTAACTTAGCTTCTTCAGGAGTGGAAACCTTATCCATCAAAAGAGTATTTCTCAGGTATGGACCAACATTTAAATCATCAATATAAAGAAGTTTAATTTCAGAAACCTTATTCTTCAACAACTCATCAAAGATCTCTTCAGTTAACACTCCATTTGAATCTAACAATACCTCTCCGGTTCTTTCATTAATAACATCTTTGGCTGCTACACGACCTATCAGTTCTTGCATTTCCACAGGAAGCGTTTCAATTTTAGCCTTTTGCAATTTTTCAATAAGAGGTTTTGTATATTTTCTATCTTTCTTAACTAAAACTTCTCCTGTTTTTGGATGTTTAATATCTTTTATAGCTCTCTGATATACTAAAACTTCGGGAACAATTGATTTAGAAATTTTTGTTTTACTTTCAACATAGATGCTTTCATGTTTATAGAATATATTTAAAATATCTTCTTCCGAATAGCCAAGGGCTCTCAAAAGTATACTAGCAGGCATCTTACGTCGCCTGTCAATTCGTACATATAAAATATCTTTGGCATCAAATTCAAAATCAAGCCACGCACCACGATAAGGAATAACACGCGCGGAAAACAATAATTTACCAGAAGAATGGGTTTTACCCTTGTCATGTTCAAAAAATATTCCAGGGCTTCTATGTAATTGCGAAACTATAACACGCTCGATACCGTTGATTATAAAAGTACCAAAGCGGGTCATAAGCGGAATTTCGCCAAAATACACTTCTTGTTCTTTAACATCGCGAATTGTCTGTGCACCTGTGGTTTCATCAACATCCCAAACCACAAGCCTAACAAGCACGCGCATTGGAGCTGCATACGTCATGCCACGTGTTCGGCATTCAGTTTCAGTATATTTGGGCTGATCAAACTGATAGCTTACAAACTCCAAAGAAGAACTCTGAGTAAATCCCCGTATAGGAAAGACACTCTTAAATACACCCTGAAGACCGATATCATGTCTTTCTTCTGGTGAAACATCTGCCTGTAAAAATTCCTTGAATGATTTCTGCTGAACTTCAATAAGTTCCGGAAGATCTACAACGTGTTTAGTACGAGAAAAATCCCTTCGGATACGACCAATTGGAACTGTGGTCATACTACACTCCTTATACTTACTTTCCAGAAAGCAGAGTCCAGAGACGACACATTATGTGTTAGTCGTTGGAAACCAACATCCGGAGTTTCAGGGTATGTAACAAAATAGTTTTTTACAAAAAACACTTTGTTACACACTATTAGTTATTCAAAAAGCAAAATTGTAACCCACAACTCATGAACATGAAAAACTATAAATCTCTCACGCACGAATTGCGAGTCACTATACAATTTTATGAGAAAAATTACTTAATCTCGACTTTTGCACCAGCAGCTTCAATTTTTTTCTTAATATCTGCTGCTTCTTCCTTACTAACACCTTCTTTTATTGCCTTAGGAGCTGCTTCTACAAAATCCTTTGCTTCCTTAAGTCCAAGACCGGTAACAGCGCGTACTTCTTTAATTACTCCGATTTTGTTACTGCCAGCTTCAACTAAAACAACATTAAACTCTGTTTGTTCTTCCGCAGCTGCGCCTGCACCTGCTCCGGCTGCTGCTACTGCAACTGGCGCTGCAGCTGTCACACCAAATGTAGTCTCAAGTTCTTTTACTAACTCTGAAACTTCAAGAAGCGACATTTTCTTTAGAGACTCGATGATCTCTGTTTTACCTACTGTACTCATACTCTTCCTCCTTATTTGCACCCCAATTCTCTTTCGTACTGCATTTCGACGTTACGAATAAAAGTGGGCCTTGCTTTAATAGGCAAGATTTCAGTGCTATTAAAGTTATTCCTTTGTTTTCTTTATAGCATCCAATACTCTGACAAGTTTTTGCGGTACTGCGGAGAGCACACAAGCCAAACCTGTTGCCGGAGCAAGCATAGTTGCCAGCATTTTTGAATATAGAACCTCACGGCTTGGAAGCTTCGCTAATACATTGATTTCATTTAATCCAATGGCTTCCCCTTCAAAAAAACCGCCTTTGATTTTTAAAGCTTCATGGCTCTTTGAAAATTCAACTAATATCTTTGCAACTGAAGCTGGCTCTGCCTCTGAAGAAGCTACCGCTGTTGGCCCATCAAAATATCCATCAAGCCCAGCAATTCCTTCGCTGCTTAATACTCGCTTAGCTAGACGATTTTTTACAACTTTCAAAATTGATTCTGCTTTTCTCAATTCTGAACGAAGACCTGTCATCTCAGAAACTTTCATCTTCCTAAAATCTGCGAAGATCAATGCTTTGGCTTTTTTAAACCGATCTGTTAATTCTTGAACTTGCAGTTCTTTCTCTTGGCGATTCATTAACAACCTCCTCTTTAAATAAAAAAGCTATTCTTACTGATATTTTGATACATCAATAGAGATTCCTGGTGTCATAGTACCTGATAAAAACATCGTTTTTATATAGGTGCCTTTTGAAGCAGGTGGTTTAACTTTATTAATAGCCCCGAGTAATTTTTCGATATTTTCCTTTAGTTTGTTGACTCCAAAAGAACGTTTACCTACTGGAACGTGCACAATTCCACCTTTTTCAGCTCTGAACTCTACTTTTCCAGCTTTAGTTTCCTTAACAGCATTTGCCACCTCAAATGTTACTGTTCCAAGTTTTGGATTAGGCATCAAACCACGTGGACCAAGAACTTTACCAAGCTTTCCCACAACTCCCATCATATCTGGAGTTGCAATAACACTGTCAAATTCCATCCAACCACCTTGAATCTTATCTAAAAGGTCATCAGCTCCAACGATATCTGCACCAGCTTCTTCTGCTTCGCGCTGTTTGTCTGGTTTAGCAAAAACTGCTACTCTAACTTTTTTCCCAATCCCATGCGGCAAGCTGCACGAACTGCGAACCGTTTGATCGCCTTGTTTTGTATCAATTCCCAATCTAACTGAGATATCAACCATTTCGTCAAACTTGGCTTTTTCAAAAGTTTCCAATAGTTTTAAAGCTTCATCCAGATCATATTTTTTCTCTGTGTCTACCTTTTCTCTGCTTTTCTGATATTTCTTACCAGCCATAAAAACCTCCTGTTTTGTCGTACGATGCACTTACATAGCACATACCCTTCTGCACCATGCATGATCTCCGACACATGAAATTATTTAGCATTTAGCTAAAAAACTATATGCTACGGACATAAAACGCTATAAACCTTCTACTTCGACTCCCATATTCTTTGCTGTTCCTGCAATAATTCTTACTGCTGCATCAAGAGAATCGCAGTTTAAATCCGGCAACTTAATTTTAGCAATCTCTACTAGTTGAGCTTTTGTTATCTTGCCAACTTTAATCTTATTGGGAGTGCTTGATCCTTTTTCTATCTTTAACGCTTTCTTAATCAGAACAGAAGCTGGCGGTGTTTTTAAAATAAACGAAAAAGACCGGTCCTGATATACTGTTATAATAACAGGAGTAATCATTCCCGGCTGGTTCTGAGTCTTTGCATTAAACTGCTTACAAAACTCCATAATATTCACACCGTGTTGACCAAGAGCTGGTCCAACTGGTGGCGCAGGATTTGCCTGCCCTCCCGGACACTGTAATTTAATTTGAGCCATCACTTTCTTTGCCATTGAAAACCTCCAGTAATTCAGAGCGTCTAATTAACGCGTTTATGTATCTATTATAGTATTTATCAAAACAAGTCTTAACTTTTGGTCAAGATACTATAAATTATGAATGAATCTTTTCAACCTGTGTAAAATCTAGTTCTATGGGTGTTGCTCTTCCAAAAATACTAACTAATACTTTTAATTTTCCTTTTGCTTCATTCACATTTTCAACTATTCCGGTAAAAGTTGAGAACGGTCCACTAATAACCCTGACATTCTCCCCTTTTTCAAATTCCACTTTAGATTTTGGCTGAAGAGTACCAGCTTCAATCTGATTTGTGATTCTTTTAACCTCTTCCTCAGGAACAACAGCTGGAGTAAGTGATCCGCCCACAAACCCGGTAATTTTCGGCGTTTCTTTTACCAATCGCCATGTTGTTTCGTTCAGTTCAACATTAACAAGAATATATCCTGGAAAAAACTGCCGCTTTGATGTGCGTTTTGTACCTTTCTTAACTTCAACAACTTCCTCAGATGGCACAAGTATCTCACCAAAGAGATGTTCCATATTATGCTTGTTGATTCTTTCCTCCAGAGCTTTCTTTGATTTTTGTTCATAACCAGAATACGTATGAACTACATACCACTTCTTTGACATTGTTTATTCCTTTTCAGCATTACTCGCCTACATATGTAAACTGGCATGCTGGCATGTAAATTAATGCTATAAATCTTAATTATAAAAAATTCGAATTAACAAACCCCAAAACATATCAAAACTAAATAGTATACCAGCACAAATACCAACTAATACCGAAACAACTCCGGTAGACATAACTGTCTCTTTTGGTTTTGGCCATGTGACTTCAGCAAGCTCTGTAATAACCTCATTTGTAAAAATATTTATTTTTTCATTCTTAAGTAAAATTACAAAACCAATTAAGGCAATTACTGCTGCAATAATATCAGAAGGGGATATCATCCAATCAACAAGCTGCGGCAAATGAGCAATAGCCCAAATTGTAGCTACTATTTCACGCGTAATAAGCCATGTAATAACTGCGCATGCTAAATAAATCAGACTAATACTCTTTTTGCTTCTTTTCATATTATATAGCCCCTAATATCTTCTTGCCCTCATTTAAGAGCCCACTTTTACGCTCTCTTGCAGGGGAGACAGGGATCGAACCCGCAACCCCCGGTTTTGGAGACCGGTGCTCTACCAATTGAGCTACTCCCCTAAATGCCGGAAAAACACCGGCTGAAAAACCTTACGCAAAATCAAATACGCACACAATATGCTACTTAGTCTCTTTATGTACCGTGTGTTTTCTGCAAAACCTGCAGTACTTCCTTATTTCCAAACGGTTTGGCATTTTCTGCTTATTTTTCGTCGTGGAATAGTTCCGATTCTTACAATCTGAACATGCTAATTGAATTATTACTCTCATAATAAACTCCGTATATCGTCTCGTTGTGCGATGTGCGCACATCGTATATCGC
>CAZLRI010000118.1:0-7581 GCA_964561745.1 uncultured Pseudobdellovibrionaceae bacterium
TTATAATTTTTAAAAAGAACTATTTTTGAAAACAAAATGTGGGTAAAGATGAGCATCAAGGGAGGGGAAAAATAAAAAGAAGGGGTACGCAGCTTAATAGGGGGGAGTAAAACTAAAACATCAAGCTGCAAACCTTTTAACCTTAAAATGTTGTTCGTTATTGTTGATAGAATTTATATGATAAACATACTCTCCTCTTAACTCTCTCCAGATCTCTACACCTTTCTTTCCTAACACCTGCTTTGCAAACTCGATAGGCTTGTTTACAAAATCAAGCGCTGTTTTTATATCGTGATTATAAAGCAATGTGCATGTATTAGAACCAAAACCCCAAACACTCTCCACGCTAGTTTGATCAAGCAGAAGATGAATATAACGTCCTTTTACAGCTGTTAACCCGCTTGGTTTTCTGAGTCTTGAACAAAGCCTTGCCAGGCTCTTGGAAAGAGAAACTCCGACAGATACTGTTATTCCCAGCTCCTTCTGTATATCATCCTGCATCTTTGCTGCGATCCCTTGATAATTAAATCTATGAACACGGCTGGTTCCTGTTATGTCAAGAAACACTTCATTAATGGAATATTCCTCAATATCAGAGGCAAATTTAAGCATAATAGAAAACATGCGTTTGGAAAAAAGCAAATAGCTTTCATAATCACTTGGAAGCAAAATACACTCAGGACATATACGGGTCACTTCAGAAAGAGTTATTCCATTTCTTACACCCATAACTCTTGCTTCGTGTGAGGCTGATGTAACTATTCCCCTTTCTGCACCTGTAATAACAGGCCTGCCTGTGAGTTCTGGCTGACATATAATGAAGCAATGTTCTCCTAAAGACCCAAACGCAGCATTATATTCTTTACAAAATTACAGCCCTGCTTAAATATCTCTGAAACAAAATTCAGGAGATTTAATAAATGACATTACTAATTACAAAACTCGCCTTTCCCTTGGCACTTGCAGTTATCACTTTGGTGCTGGTGCCTTTATGGGCAATAATTAATTGTCTGAGATCTGATCTAACAAAATCGAAAAAAGCACTGTGGGTTGTTCTAATGTCGATCATACCTTTATTTGCCTATATATACGGTTTTATCACATCAAAAAAATCTGTTCAAAAACTCCTCTTCACCCTCTCTTTAATATGTGTGATATATCTTATTGTGAGCACAAACATAGCTGTTAACACCACATGCAACTACTACAAAACTATTACCCAGCAGCTTTCTACTAAATTAAATCAGGAAGGTTTTCAGATTTCTGTTCAAGAGAAAAAAAATATTGAAAGCCGATTACAGATATTAAAAGAAGACATGAACTCAAAGTGGTATCAAGTGAATAAGAAAATTTCTGGTATTATGCTTATCGAGTTTCTGGAAAAGATCGCAAGAGACAATAAGATAACTAATATAGAGCATCTTGAATGGATAGAGATATATGAAGCAACACATATTATCTAAGATAACAATTGAAGCTTGACTGCTGAATATAATTTACATAGAAAACGCGAAACCTAAAATTGAAAAATGGATATTATTGAACCAAATGCTGCATGAACGCAAAGAATCCTACCTGATATTAGAAGATGGGAGTATATTTACTGGTTTTTCTTTTGGAGCAGATGGAAAAACACAGGGAGAAGTTGTTTTTAACACAGGAATGGTAGGATACCCCGAGGCATTTACAGACCCCTCTTACCGAAATCAAATATTAGTTCTCACCTATCCTTTAATCGGCAACTATGGTGTGCCTGCTGAATTTGAAAAAGAGCTGTCAACTTATTATGAATCAAAGCAGATACATCTGTCCGGTCTTGTAGTATCTGAATATTCAAAATTCCACCATCACTGGACAGCTGTTAGAGAACTTTCAGACCTGCTTATAGAACAAAATATAGTTGGAATCGAAGGCATCGACACCCGCGCACTTACTAAAAAATTGAGAGAACACGGGACAATGCAAGGTTACATAACAGATGTTCCTCATGATAGTTTTAAACCAATACTTCCTGTACATCCGGTTTTAGATGTTTCAGTAAAAGAGCCAAAAACTTATGGAACCGGCAATAAACGAATTGCTGTAATCGATTGTGGTTGTAAAAATACTATTATAAGAAGTCTTCTGGCGAGAAATGTCACAGTTATCAGAGTCCCGTGGAATTATGATGTTACAACCTTAGATATCAACGGAGTTCTGTTTTCCAATGGTCCGGGCAATCCTGAAGATTGTATGGAAACAATAAACACAGCCCGAAAAACTCTTGAATTAAACATACCAACAATGGGAATCTGCCTCGGAAACCAAATCATAGGGCTGGCAAGCGGAGCTAAGACATATAAACTTAAATATGGTCACAGAAGCCAAAATCAGCCGTGCCTTCATCAAAATTCAAAACGGTGTTATATTACTTCTCAGAATCACGGTTATGCAATCGACAGAAAAACACTGTCTGACGAATGGGAAGAACTATTTATTAACGCAAATGATGGAACCAATGAAGGACTAATACATAAAAGCAAACCTGTATTCAGTGTACAGTTTCACCCTGAGGCAATGCCAGGACCGGTAGATACTGGATTTCTCTTTGATAAGTTTATTTCAATGTTGTTGTAATGGCTCGTTGTGCAATGATTTTTTTTAAGATGTCATCCCTGTGTCCGCCATAGGACGGATCAGCCTCTGGCTGAAAGGCAGGGATCCAGAGGCACTTGAATTATAACTGGATTCCCGCCTACGAGGGAATGACAACTTGAAAACTTTTTCTTTATTAGCAGTTTTTTACGAAGTACGGTGTGCGATTACCGACCGACGCTGTACAGTTTTTTTGAGGTTAAATGTGATTAAAAAAGAATTTAATAAAATTTTAATACTCGGTTCAGGTGCGCTAAAAATCGGCGAAGCTGGCGAGTTTGACTATTCCGGAAGTCAGGCGATAAAAGCCTTAAAACAGGAAAATATAAAAACCGTTCTTGTTAATCCCAACATTGCAACAATCCAAACATCTGAAGGGTTTGCAGATGAAGTATATTTTTTACCAGTCACTCCTTATTTTATCGAAAAGATAATTGAGAAAGAACATCCAGACGGCATACTTCTTTCATTTGGCGGGCAAACAGCGCTTAACTGCGGTGTAGAACTAAATCGCCGCGGCATTTTGGAAAAATATAATGTAGCTGTTTTAGGCACCCCAGTATCAGTCATCGAAAATACAGAAGACAGAAAACTCTTTGCTGAAAAGCTATCTCAGATAGATGTAAAAACACCAAAAAGCGTTGCAGTATCATCAATAGAACAAGCTATAAAAGTTGCAAATGATATTGGTTTTCCGGTTATGATAAGAATAGCTTATGCGCTTGGCGGACTTGGCTCAGGAGTATGCGTTGATGAAAAAACACTCTCTGACAAAGCAAATATCGCCCTATCACATGCAGACCAGATCCTTGTTGAAGAATTTCTGGAAGGCTGGGAAGAAGTTGAATATGAAATAGTGCAAGACAGCGTGGATAACTGCATTGCAGTATGCAACATGGAAAATTTTGATCCTCTTGGAATTCATACTGGTGAAAGCATCGTAGTAGCGCCATCACAAACACTTACTAATGAAGAGTATCATTCGCTCAGAGAAACATCCATACGCATTGTGCGTCATCTTGGCATTATTGGAGAATGTAATGTTCAGTTTGCCCTGCATCCAAGGGCAAAAGAATACCGGGTAATTGAAGTAAATGCACGGCTATCAAGAAGCTCAGCTCTTGCATCAAAGGCTACCGGATATCCTCTTGCCTTTGTTGCAGCTAAGATTGCGCTTGGATATACCCTTCCCGAAATTCCAAACTCTGTAACCGGTATAACATCAGCCTGCTTTGAACCAGCTCTTGACTATATTGTCGTCAAAGTACCCAGATGGGATTTAAGCAAGTTTCGTAATGTATCAAAACTCATAGATTCAGGAATGAAATCAGTTGGAGAAGTAATGTCTATAGGAAGAAGTTTTGAGGAAGCTTTGCAAAAATCGCTTCGCATGCTTGATATCAGCGTTGACGGGCTAACAGATATATCAAAACTTGAATTTACTGAAATTGAAAATGATTTAAAATTTCCCACAAACGACAGGATCTTTGCTGTTTATAATGCCTTGACCCGCGGATTCCCAATACAAAAGATCTACGAACTCTCCCACATAAACCCGTGGTTTATTGCAAAAATAGGAAGAATCGCTGAAATGGAGTTAATTCTCAAAAAATTTTCTCTTGAACAAATAAGCAAAGAGCTTTTAATATCAGCTAAACAACTGGGGTTTTCAGATCTTCAAATAGCAAGGGCAATAAATTCAACTGAAGAAAAGGTTCGAGAGATAAGAATAAAACACGAAATAATTCCAAAGGTAAAACAAATAGACACTCTGGCTGCTGAATTTCCTGCAAAGACAAACTATCTATATTGCACATATCACGGGTCTGAAGATGATGTAAAAAAACAAACAAAACGTTCTGTCATGGTTCTCGGATCCGGAGCATATAGAATTGGAAGTTCTGTTGAGTTTGACTGGTGCTCTGTGAATACTGTTCAGGCATTAAAGCGAATGGGTTTTTCAACCATAATGCTTAACTGTAATCCTGAAACTGTTTCAACTGATTTTGATGAATGTGACCGCCTCTATTTTGAAGAATTAACGCTTGAGCGCGTTCTGGATATATATGAACATGAACAACCTATTGGAATTATACTTGGAGTTGGCGGGCAGGTAGCAAATAATCTGGCTCTTAAATTAGCTGCAAAAGGAGTTAACATCTTGGGGACATCTGCTGAATCAATAGATATGGCAGAGGACCGGCACAAATTTTCAAAACTTTTAGACCAGCTATCAATAATTCAGCCTGAATGGAAAGAGCTGAAATCTGTGGATGAAGCATTAAAATTTACCAAGAAAGTAAGTTATCCGGTGTTAATAAGACCGTCATATGTGCTTTCTGGAGCTGCTATGGCAGTTGCCATGAATGACGAAGAGCTCACCTCATTCCTGAAAAAAGCATCATTGGTATCAGCAGAGCACCCTGTGGTTATCAGCAAGTTTATAATGGGGGCAAAAGAAGTAGAATTAGATGGAGTGGCAAAACAAGGTGAGTTGATTGCATATGTGATATCAGAGCATGTGGAAAACGCCGGAGTTCACTCTGGAGATGCAACTATGGTTGTTCCTCCCCAGCGTACTTATCTTGAAACAATAAGACAGATAAAAAAAATCGCTTCAAAAATAGCAAAGTCGCTTAATATAAATGGCCCGTTCAATGTGCAGTTTCTTGCGAAAAATAATGATGTGAGTGTGATTGAATGTAATTTGAGGGCTTCAAGAAGCTTTCCGTTTGTCTCCAAAGTGTGTAATACAAATTTAATCGACATCGCAACAAAGGTAATGATTGACTGGCCAATCCCTGAAATAAAACTCAAGCCATTTAATCTGGAGTTCGTTGGCGTAAAAGCACCTCAGTTTTCGTTCACACGGCTTAAAGGCGCTGACCCCACCCTGTCTGTTGAAATGGCATCCACTGGAGAAGTTGGCTGCCTTGGAGCAGATTTTGAAGAAGCATTTCTTAAAGCCATGATTGCTGTTGGATTTAAATTGCCGGTAAAAAACATTCTGCTTTCAACAGGACCAAGTGAAAGCAAGATAGATTTTCTGCCAGCAGCAAAGGCAATACAATTAATGAATATAAAAATATTTGCCACACAGGGCACTGCTGATTTTCTGGTAAAAAACAATATAAAAGCAGAACCAGTTCTATGGCCCAGTGACAATGCCAGCAATTCCGCAGATCAGATAATCAAAGAAAGAAAAGTGGATCTGGTAATAAACATACCAAAGAATTACAATAAAGATGAAATAAGTAACGGATACCTGATAAGACGGGCAGCAGCAGACTTTGGAGTGCCCCTTATTACCAACATACAACTTGCAAAACGATTTATCGAATCAATTTCAAAACAGTCTCTTGATGACTTAAAGTGCAAAACTTGGAATGAGTATTTGGAAGATAGTAGATAGTCGATGATTTTATCTGCTAAACAATAAATGCCAAGATTATCAAAATACCTGTCAAAATATTGAATTTTACGATCTTAAAAAGAAACAATAAAGATGCAGCTGTGCTGGCAGGCGTTCTGCCAATACGAACAGATGAAGCAATTATAATCGGAGCCAGAGTAAGTGTAATCAGCGCATAGATAGGCATAATTCCAAAACATACTGCTATTACAATAGACACATAAATCAGGATCAACATCAAAGTTGAAACTCTTCTCATCCTCTTTTCGCCCAAAACCACTACTGGTGTTAATTTGCCACCAGCTTTATCAGCTTCAGCATGTGCAAAATGCTGATTAAAAACAATTGCCACAGTATATAGACCGATCGGCAAAGAAGCTATAACAGGGTTCCAAGACAAATGCCCTGTTTGAATATAATAGCTGCCAATTACTGGCAAAGGTCCGAAGGTAAGTAAAATAGCCAGTTCCCCCAAACCATAGCCAATATAACCAAAAGCAATCGGAGGCGCGCAATAGAATAATCCAAGCACAAATCCTGCTATTGCCAGAATAAAAACCAGCCAACCGGATGTAATTGTAAGTACAATAGCAATAACAAAAGCTATTAGAAAAAATACACCTACGACCGCAAAACCTTCTCTTATTGTAAGTTTACCTGATGTTAAAATATCTGACCCGCAAACACCGCTACCTTTTAATTCAGGAGCATTATCATAAGCAAACTGATCAACACCGCTTAAATAATCAAAGCAATCATTTGCAGCATTAGCTCCAAGATGAGCAAAGAAGATACCTATAACTGTTAAAACCAGCTTCCATATTATGAGCGCACTGTCTTCATGCCATGCTATAGCAGCGCCAAGAATAACCGGCAAAATTCCTACTGGAAAGTATCTCCATCTGGCAAGCTCAAAGCCTAAACAAATTTTAGATCTTAATGAGTGAAACATGACCATGTCTGGTATTATATGTAATGAAAATACACAATAAAATTTATTGCGTAAATGTACACTTCCTTTAGAAACTGTGTCGCAATTGCTTTTTTGGTCTTTTTTGTCATTCCTGCGCAGGCAGGAATCCAGTAAAATCAATATGTTGTGGATCCCCGCCTTTCCTCCAGAGGCGGATCAGCCTCTGGCTGACGCGAGGATGACAGCAAAAAACAATTATGACACAGCCTCTTAGCAGAGAAGGGAAATAATGCAGCTACATTGAATTAAAAAGTCCACCCACATCCTAAAAAAATATCCACAGGATAACGATGATCTTGAATGTCAATTGTATTCATTAATCCAAGATAAATATGCGACCCTGTATTTTGTATAGTATGAATAGTAAAACGCCCGCCATAAGCTGTATATGGACCACCAAAATTTTGATTTCCATCAAAGCCAAACCTAAAAAATAACTCTACACTATAAATAAAGCGATAAACTCCATGTCTATTAAAATATTCGCTATAAGAGTCTGTATCTATTCTATAGCCCCCGCAAAACAAAATGACCGATTGTAGCAATGGGAGGTAGCTTCACA
>CAZLRI010000119.1:0-7575 GCA_964561745.1 uncultured Pseudobdellovibrionaceae bacterium
CATCAACAATTTGTTTTGGCATGAAATAAGCATATGTTTTTCTTCATATGTTAAGTAGAGTATATTCTGCTGCAATATGGGGCGTTACAGCTTCTCTTGTTAAGGTCGAAGTAGATATCCCTTCATCTGGTTTGCCAGGATGGCATATGGTTGGGCTTCTTGAAACAGGGGTAAAGGAGGCAAGGGAAAGGGTTTCTGCAGCAATCAGAAACAGTGGATATCAGCTGGTTAACAGAAAGACAATTATCAATCTAGCCCCGGGTCATATTAAAAAGAGCGGTGTTCATTTTGATCTTCCTATTGCTGTAAGCATTTTAACAGCATGGGATATTGCAAAAAAAACTACAGCGCTTCGTTACATCTATGCAGGCGAGCTATCTTTGGCTGGAACGCTTTTGCCTGTGTCAGGGACTTTACTTCTAGCTCTTTTAGCCAAAGAAAAAAAATTTGAAGGAATAATTGTGCCAACAGCTAATGTTGGTGAGGCAAGTCTTGTCGAAGGGATTGATGTTGTTGGGATAGATAACCTCTCGCAGGTTATTGATTTTCTAAATAATGGGAATAGGCCACAAGCAACAATTACCCCTCCATTAAAAAAGGCATATGAAATTAAATGTGATTTTGCAGAAGTAAGAGGACAGGATTTTGCAAAAAGAGGATTGGAAATCGCAGCAGCTGGTGGTCACAATGTTTTGCTTGTTGGTCCTCCTGGCACTGGAAAAACAATGCTTGCAGAGCGGCTCCCATCAATTCTGCCTCCGCTTAATAAAAAAGAATTGTTGGAGACAATGAAGATTATGAGCGTGCATGGTATTTCTGTAAACAGAGATAGTGTTGATTTGGAAAGACCGTTTAGAGCTCCGCATCATTCAGCATCATATGTTGGTCTTATAGGAGGCGGTGGAAATGCGCATGGACCAAAGATAGGAGAGATATCATTAGCACATAATGGGGTTCTGTTTTTAGATGAGATGCCTGAGTTTCATAATGATGTGCTCGAGGTTTTGCGGCAGCCATTGGAATCTGGTGAAGTGAGAATCGTTAGAGCGGGAATGAATATTGTATATCCAGCACGTTTCATGCTTATTGCTGCAATGAATCCGTGTAAATGCGGATATTTTGGTGATCTAAGAAGGCCGTGTATATGCACTATTCCACAAATAAGAAATTATAGGGGAAAGATATCAGGTCCGCTTCTGGATAGAATTGATATTCACATTAGTGTATTGCCTCCAACTCATGAAGAGCTTTTAGGCGATGAGATTTCAGAGAGTTCTTTAAAGATAAGAAATAGAATAATGCAGGCCAGAGATTTTCAAACAAGAAGATATAATAATAAAATTTTATGCAACTCTGAACTTAAAGCAAAAGACCTAAGCAAATATTGCGTTATATCCAAGGAATGTGGAAGGTTTTTAAAAGAGATAAGTAATAAGTTCAAGTTCTCTGCCAGAGCGGTTCATCGGGTAATAAAAGTTGCAAGGACCATTGCTGATCTTGACGAACAAAATGAAATCAGCCTTGAGAATCTGGCTGAGGCAGTTCATTTTAGAAGCCTTGATAAAGATGTTATTTAAAATACAGAGGCACGTTAATATGATTTATCTATTAATTACAGAGTGTCGGGGAGCTGAGTTTGTCTTAGGTGCTGATCAGTTGTTTGAAAGATATATACAATGTGTTGTTAATTGGAAGCAAAGTTTTGATGTTAAGATCTACGAAATATGCTGTGTTAAAAATTATATATATGAGGTTATAAAAATTTCAGATCATATAAAGTTTAAGGATATAAAAATAAGTAAATACAATAGTGATAATGTTTTTTTAAATAAAAAAATTCAGTATAAGCTGCTTCAGGATGAAGACTATGCTTATAAAACTCTTTATTATTGCGAATGGAAACCAGTAATAATGGGGCTGGTTTCTCATCCTCGCGACTGGCTGTTTTCAGGTTATAGATTTCATTTGGAAAATAATGTGTCTGGTATTTTTGCAAAAGTTCTGGATCATTTACACTGTATTGATCCTCTGTATTCCATTGTCGATGGGATGCCTATAGCAGAAATAGGTAGTTTAGTTGAAGATAAGTTTTGTAAGGTAATAGGAGATAAGAGTTTATAATCGATTATCGACTCTACTGACATTTTGTTGTGGCTATCAACTACCAGATTACTGTTGACCAAAAGAATTATTGCTGTAAGTGTCTATAAAATCTTTTTATCTGCATACAATATATGTTGTTGATAAAATTTATCCAAAAAAAGGGGGAAATATGTCTGAATTAATTCCGAATCTGAAATTCACCAATAAATTAAAGTTTATTGCTGTAGGTGGTGTTATTCTGCTTATTATTTTATTTAAATCCATTGTTGTTGTACCTGCCGGAAATATTGGTGTTAAGGCGTTATTTGGTAATGTATATAAAGATCCGTTGTCATCTGGTATTCATGTTGTAAATCCTCTTATAACTATACATGAAATGAGCGTGAGAACGCAGCAGATTACTGAAAAGGCTAATGTTCCGTCAAAAGAGGGATTAACTGTTCAACTTGACCTTTCAGTTCTTGTAGGTTTGGATCCTAAAGATGCTCCGGAAGTTTATAAAACTATTGGACTAAATTATGTTGATATTATTGTTACTCCACAGCTGAGGTCAGTTGTCAGAGGAGTTACTGCAGGATATGAAGCAAAAGCTCTTTATACTTCTGAACGCGAAGCATTGGCTAATCAAATGTACGAGCAATTAAAGCCGATGGTAGAAAAAAGAGGAGTAAAGCTTGAAAGTGTTTTATTAAGATCGGTAAAATTACCTGAAATCCTTTCTGTTGCAATAGAGAAAAAGCTGGAAGCAGAGCAGCAACAGGAACAAATGAAGTTTGTTTTAGGTAAAGAGCTTCAAGAAGCTGAAAGAAAGAAGATTGAAGCAAAAGGTATAAGTGATTATAATTCAGAGGTAGGTAGAGTTCTTACAGATAATGTTTTGAAGTTAAGGGCAATTGAGGCAACCAAAGAGTTAGCTAAGAGCGAAAATGCTAAGATAATTATGATAGGCAATAAAGACGGATTGCCGGTTATTCTTGGTGGACAATAAAAATAAAAGGCAAGTATGAATACAAATGCATTTGAGCAATATGGATCAAGTGCTGTTGCGCAACAGAGTTTTGTGACCAAAGTTTATTGGTGGATGTGTAGTGCTTTGACAACAACAGCTTTGGTGTCTTACTATGTTGCTTCTTCTCCTCAGCTTATTGGAAAAATAGTTGGGAATGGAACTTTGTTTTTATTGTTAATTTTGGCTGAGCTTGGAATTGTTATTGCTATCTCAGCTGCAATAAACAAATTGTCTGCAACAACTGCAACTGGACTTTTCTTCCTTTATTCAGCATTAAACGGACTTACGCTTTCTGTAATATTTGTAGCATACACTACTGAATCGCTTGTAAATACCTTTCTTGTATCTGCTCTGACTTTTGGTGTTACTGGATTTTATGGATATGTTACAAAACGTGATTTAACTTCAATCGGCAATTTGGCTTTTATGGGTCTCATAGGTATTATCATTGCTTCGATTGCAAACTGGTTTTTAAAGAGCACGTTTCTTAATACAATAACAACATATATCGGTGTATTGGTTTTTGTGGGTTTGACTGCATATGACACACAAAAGATAAAAAAGATGGGATCAATGTACGCATCTGGCACTGAAGTTGAACGCAAAGGTACTATAATAGGAGCCTTAAGCCTTTACCTTGATTTTATTAACCTTTTCCTGATGTTGCTGCGCATTTTTGGGCGCAGAAGATAGTGAAAATCTTCTAAAAAAGCCATTCTATGATGCTATGTTTAGAAAAAAATCCAATAATCCTAAATTTTGTTAGCAACTTTTTTAACTGATTGACGATATCTGTAGGTGCCCTGTATAAGAAAAAAGTAGAAAATTTTTAGGGAGACTGTCATGGCATCTTTAGTTATAGGGATTGCAGGTGGTTCTGGATCTGGGAAAACTACTATTGCAAGAAAGATAAGAGATAAAGTTGGAAATGATAGGATAACTTTTATTGAGATGGATTGTTATTATAGAGATCTGTCTCATTTAAACATTGATCAAAGAATCGCTCATAATTTTGACCATCCTTCATCAATCGACATAGAATTGTTTATAGAACATATAAAAGCTGTGAAAAATGGTAAGTCGATTGAAAAACCTCAGTATGATTTTATAACTCATACAAGATTGCAAAAAACAGCAGGGATTATTTCTCAGCCAGTGGTAATTCTTGAAGGCATCTTATTATATGAAAATCCAAAGGTAAGGGAATTGATCGATATTAAAACATATGTTGAAGCACCAGATGATGTGAGATTCATCAGGCGTTTGATGCGCGATATTGAACACAGGGGAAGGACACCGCGCGCAGTTGTTGAGCAATATTATAAAACCGTAAGACCTATGCATGAGACATTTGCTGGTCCAACACGTGAATATGCTGATATGATTATTCCATGGCATGATTATAATGAAGTAGCTATTGATATGGTGATAAGCAGAATTGAAGCTTGTTTAAAAGAACGCAAACAGGTTGATAATTTATATATAGAAAACAAAAGATTTATTTCAGAGAAAGCCGCAGAGGTTGTCTAAATCAAATCCTCCATAAAGTTTTTGGTTCTTTCGTAAATAAGTTACAAAAAAACTGCTAATAAAGAAAAAGTTTTCAAGTTGTCATTCCCGCCCCCGATCAGGTCGAGGATAAACTCCGGCGGGAATCCAGTTATAATTCAAGTGCCTCTGGATCCCTGCCTTTCAGCCAGAGGCTGATCCGTCCTATGGCGGACGCAGGAATGACATTTTAAAAGAAAACTCATTGTTTTTTATTTTGTGATTTGTTTTTTTGTATTTTCTTATTAAATTAATACACTTACACCATTTCGTGCAAGTTTAAGACGAATGAACCAAGTTTTTTTATATCCCAAATGATGTCCCAAGAGATCGTGCGATTTTAAGTAATTCATTGTCAGGCGAAACAGTTTTTAGTTTGCATACAGCTTTTGATAAATCAACTGCATTTATTTCAGTTCCTTTTAAAGATACCATCTTGCCGAATTTCCCCTGATGTAGAAGTTGAGCTGCTTTGGCTCCATAACAAGTTGCCAGAATGCGGTCATAAAATGATGGCGACCCTCCTCGTTGAAGATGACCAAGTACCGTAACTCGGGATTCAATCCCTGTTATTTTTTCAATTTCATCAGCCAGAAGCTGCCCAACGCCACCGAGCCTTATAGGATCAGGGCTGTCTTTTACGGTTTTTCTAACAACAAAGGAACTGTTTTGTGGATGAGCTCCTTCAGAGACTATTATAATGCTAAATCGTTTGCCTCTTTTTCTTCGTTCGCCTATTGCTTCTATTATTTTTTCATAACTAAAAGGCAACTCAGGAATTAATATGATATCTCCACCGCCAGCCATTCCACCTTTTAATGCTATCCAGCCGGCATAGCGGCCCATAACTTCGATTACCATTACTCTGTGGTGAGATTGTGCAGTTGAGTGAATTCGGTCAATAGATTCAGCAACAAAATTGCACGCAGTGTCAAAACCAAATGTCTGGTCAGTTGCTTCAAGATCATTATCAATAGTTTTTGGAATGCCGACTATATTAGGAAACAGTTCTCTTAATTTATTGGACATGGTGAGGGTCCCATCGCCGCCGATACAACATAAAGCATCTATTTTCCACTGATCCAAATTTTCCAACATTCTTTCTGTCTGGTCTCCTGATCTTCCATTGAGTCTGTAATCAAATGGATTTGCTTTGTTTGATGTGCCGAGTATGGTTCCGCCAAGTGGAAGAATGTTTGCAACATCTTCAAATGTTAGTTTTTTTGAATGACCTTCTACCGCACCTTCAAACCCATCAAGGATTCCAATAATTTCCAAATTATAATCAATGATAGATACTCTGGTGATTGCGCGGATAACTGCGTTTAATCCCGGACAATCTCCGCCTCCTGTTAATATTCCAATTCGTTTAACCACGCTAATCCTCCTTGCCAATGCTTAATAGTAATGAAACTGGAAAAGATGTTAATATATCTCCGATGCTAATTTTTTCTATAATCTCAACATGCTGGTTCGTGAAAATGTTTTTCCACTTAAAATGTGTGTCAATGGGAAGCAGCAACTGCGTATCTTTCCAAATTTCTTTTCCTATCGGAAATTCGCCTTCATTTATTAAGCTTGTTAATAAACGGGGAGCAACTGTAATTGCCCATTGGTTGTTAAGCTCCCTCGCATATGCAACTACGTGTTCTCTTTTCTCTCCGCTTATTTCAAGTGGAATGTATTTCCCTTTTATTGAAAGGGCTTCGCATGTCTTTCTTATGTTAAGAGCTTTGTAAATAAGAAAGAGTTTTATTGCGCCATTTTCCGGATTTTTTAGGAGATCCTCAATCAACTTGCTTTGGTTGCCTGCTGATTGTTTGTCTATATCTTTAATTAGATTGTAGCGTTTTTCAAAATCAACTTTTCTTCTGTTGTCAGGATCAACAAGATTGAGATCCCAGAGTTCAGATCCCTGATATATATCAGGAATGCCGGTGGATGTTATTTTTAACAATGTTTGTGAAATTGAGTTTAACATTCCAAAGTGAGCAACTTTTTTCTGAAATGGTAAAAAATCTTTTAGGAATTCATTGTTATCAGATGGATTAAGCACTTTTTCTATAAATGAAAGATATACATTTTCATAATCAGCATCAGGCTTAAGCCACGCGGTATGTACCTTTGCTTCGCGCACTGCTTTGATAATATATTCCTTTATTCTGCTTATAAATTGTTCATGTTCTTTTTTGTCAAATGGCCATGCTCCGATTAGTGTCTGGTAAAGGAAATATTCATCATTGTAATCCGGAACTTTAATCCTGTTAACGATGTTTTTAAGAGGCTTGTTTAGTTTTTTCCACGTTTTTATTTTATTCTCCCATTCATAAGGTATTTCTGACAGGACGTTTATTCTTGCGCGTACATCCTCGCCTCGTTTTGTATCGTGTGTTGACGAAGAATTTAATTCAGACTTTGTTCTCTTTATATTAAAATAATGAAATTCGTTGATTGAAATGCCGAATTTACCGGGGTTTCCGCCAACATCGTTTAATGATATTAATCTATTGTAATTATATAAAAATGTGTCTTCAACGCCTTTTGCCATTAAGGGTCCTGTGAACTGTTGTAACCGCATTATGAAGTTGATTAATAATGCTTTATCTTCTGTGGTTAATGCTGCGGTTAATTTCATCAAGAGCAACTTTTCTATAAAGTTTAATTCATATGCCAGTGCTGGATTTTTTTGCTTTGCGCGGTTTATAGCCTCCTGCATGTATTTTTTGTCAGATGAGCTGAACTGAGATTTGTTTATATATGTTCTGTATACAGGAAAGAAGGTCATTATTTCTACCAGCGCTCTTTTTAAACCATATAATGTTATATCAGTACCAAATCTATCAATTCCCGACATACTTTTTATTAACTGTGCCAGATTATCTATGTCGCCGGCCATGTGTTTTCCGATTATAAGT
>CAZLRI010000120.1:0-7540 GCA_964561745.1 uncultured Pseudobdellovibrionaceae bacterium
ACTGAGCCATTTGTAGAGATGAAATACTCTCCTTGCCCCACCTGTTGTTTAAAAGACCATAAAGGTGTTTTCGAATCATTAGCAGAAAAAATCGATTGTTTATCAGAGACTGGGTCAAGCTGGACAAAGTAGACCTTATTTTCAGAGTAAACGGTCTGTTGTTGAGGAGATCGGTATTTTGTGCCAAAGGCAAACATTGGAACAAGAAATATCATCACAGCCACATAGTACATCACTATTTTTTTTATCATAATATTTTCACATCATCTGTTTTTAAAATATGCGCAAAACCATGCGCCAGATTCAATAGCGTAGCTTCATGATGAGCAATCGATTGAGCGGCACAGGCATCGCTTACAACAACTGGCTGAAAATCGAGCATAAACGCATGGCGGGCAGTTGTTTCTACGCACAGATGGGTCATGACTCCGCAGATCACTACAGTATCTATATTTTTGTCCCTGAGGATCTGCTCTAATCCGGTTTTTTCAAATGCACTGTAGCAAGTTTTGGTAATCACTGTTTCATTTGATTGCGGTTCCAAATCAGCGATTAATTCTGATTGTGAATCCCCTTCCATTGGAAGTTTATTGTTCCACCATCTGCCCATCTGACCCAAGTCAGCCCCTTTTTTATGTGTATGTCGCGTATAGATCACAGGTTGTCCTGCATCTCGAAAACGAGCAATGAGTTTTTTTACATTGGGGATAATAGATGGTCCAGCCTCCAAATAAGCATCTGCGCCGGGTTCTAAGAAATAGCGCTGCATGTCGATGACTAGAAGGGCAGATTGTTTAATCAAGTTCATGCAATATTCCTACTAAAACGGCCTATGAAACTCAATAAAATCCTAAATATTATCATTCTTAATCAATCTTCATTGGTGTCCAATGAACGACATTGGTCCACATCTCCCTCTGCATCCAGACTCAAGTAACATCCCTCGCGACCTCTAGGCTGTGTCAGAATTATTCTCCTCCTTTGTGAGGTTGTTGCCGAAATCATCAAATGCAATACTTTGGTAGCCGCACCCTTTTCCGCCAGAGGCGGATCAGCCTTTGGCTGAAGCCTGCGCAAATTACGCACTCTTCCGCCAAAGGCGGATCCGCTTTTAGCGGAAAAGGGTGCAGCTACCACTTCGGCAAAAGACCCATTGACCTATAGTCGAACAAGGCTTATCAATAACACTCATCTAAGAAAGGCATTCTTCATGAAAAAATTATTTTTTTGTTTAGCCTTATTGGCATTGATGAATGTGGCAGCAGCTGCTCATTCAAAGCCAATTGTCATTGGCGTGTTGGAACATTACAACAACTATGACCAAAAAGGGTATCGTGTTCGGGTTGTATTTAAAAATGAAAACAAAACATGGGTTTCATTAGAACCTTCAGCAAACTCTCCTGAGGATCTAAAAAAATCAAACGATCATTTTCTCAAAAATGGTTCGTGGTATGCATGTTATCAAGGAAAACCTATTGGACAATTAAAAAGCAAACTACTAGACCCAGTGCATCTCTAATAAGTCTATTGGTTGGCAGCTTGTGGATGAAAAAAGTACGATCCCAAAAATAGGAGAACCCACAGATCTCTATAGTGGATGGTCTGGAGGAGATACATATCGACCAATTGTTCTTAATAATGTTCCCAATTGTTCTGACCCAGATCATTGGGAATCGTTTACTCCTCAGGAAGGTTTAATGACACAACTTAAAACACATATAAAAGAACAATTCCACATTCCAAAAAATATATTTTCACATACATCAGTTACTTCAGTTCAAGCATATGAATCCAAAAAGAAAAAAATGAAGTTGGTCGTACTTTTTATAGAAGGAAAAGATCCAGAACAGGATTTTTCTAATTATAGAATCATTTCAATGGGTTCGTAAAAAATGATAAGCAAATCTATTGATTTTCAATCCTTTTTTTTGTTAAGCATCTTTCACCATGCCAACAAATGTACCGCCACAATATTACGAAGCTGAAACTCGTTTTAGAAAAGCTAAAACAACTGAGGAGAAAATAGCTATTCTGGAAGAGATGATGATTCTTATGCCCAAACACAAGGGCACTGATAAGTTGCGCGTGACACTCAATCAAAAACTCAAAAAACTCAAAGAAGGTGAAGATGAAAAAAAGGGTGGTAAGCGCCAAACTGTGAGTGTGCCGCGTGAAGGTGCAGCGCAGGTTACTTTGATTGGTGCGCCAAATGTTGGAAAGTCTCAGTTGATTACATCCATGACAAAGGCAACGCCTGAGGTTGCTGCTTATCCCTTTACTACGCGCATGCCAGTACCGGGTATGGTAGTGTTTGAAGATGTTCAAATCCAGTTGATAGAACTGCCAGCTATTACAGAAAGCTCCATGGAAGTGTGGGTGCCTGAAATAATTCGAGGATCTGATCTTTTGCTTATCATGCTGGATCTTGCATCATCAGATCTTTTGGACTGCATAGATCCAATCATCAGGCAATTGGAAAAACATCATATCTTTTTGGTTAAGGAGATCCCTCCTGAAGAGGAACAAAAGGTCAGCGTAGGTTATATGCGCACAATGCTTTTAGGCAACAAGGTTGATCATCCTGATGCAAGTGCAAATTTGGAATTGTTTCAAGAATGGTTAAAAAACAGATTTTATTTTTTTGGATGTGTTTCAGCGCAAGACCCATCTACTTTAACTTTATTTGCTAAAAATCTTTTTGATGCCCTGAAAATTATTCGTGTTTATACAAAAGCACCAGGGAGAAAGTTTGATAAAATAGATCCTGTTATATTGCCAGCTGGTGCAACTATGGTAGATGCGGCTAAGACTTTACATAAAGAAATTGCTGAAAAATTTAAATTTGCACGTGTGTGGGGTGATGGTGTACATGATGGACAGCAGGTTGCAAAGGATCATATCTTAAAAGACGGTTGGGTGCTGGAATTTCATATATAGTCTAATATCTATAAGAGGTTAATTTTTCTTCCAGAGCATTTGCTTGAAAAATATTTTTGGTTGTCCGGCCTCAATTTGAAAACTTGTATTAAGAAACAGATATGTCCCAATTATTGCAACTATTGTAAGGATTATTCCAATAGAGGTTATTAGCCTTACCCGCTTTTTTAAATCAACTTGCGAGAAATCATCTAAAAATTTATCCAGATTATTTTGCTTTTTATTCATTTTTTCTAAACTCCTGTTCGTTGAGAATAGTAGTTCTGTTAGTTAAGGATATGGTTTTTTCCGCAAGTGCAGCCATAAGCTCTTCAGGTGTTTTGAATTTGCTCTTTTCTATTCTTGTCCCAACAAGGATGATATCTTCTTTTTTCAAACTAAAATGTTTATGAGCGCTGTTTACAATGACCTCTGTTATTCGATTCATAAAAGATGAAAGCTGTTTAACGTCTATCTCTGGCAACAGAATTAATATAGTGTCGCCTGAAAGAACCGAACAATTGTCTCCGGTGCGGATGCTTTTCTTTATTGCATAATCAATTTCATTGATTCGCTTATCAGCATCTAAAGAGCCTTTTTTCTGAGCCAAATTTTGATAAGGAAGATATCTTAACGCAACGATACAAAATTTCGAGTTATAACGCGCAGCTCGTTCGATCTCTAAAAACAACTGCTGGCGAAAGGACGCTAATCCTCCAAACTGCCTCCAGTAAAAATGGTAGAATGCTCCTCTTTTATCCAGAAGTTCGTTAAATGTGCCGTCTTCAACAAGTTTGCCATGTTCTAGTACGAGTATTTTATCAGCAACTTTTATTGTTGAGAGACGGTGTGCTATTACAATAATGGTCTTTGTTTGTTTTAGTTTTCCAACTACCTCTTGTATATGAAATTCACTTTCAGGATCCAGAGCAGATGTTGCTTCATCAAATATAATTATCTTGGGATCTTTGAGGAGCGTTCTTGCAATTGCTATGCGCTGTTTTTGCCCGCCAGACAGAAAGGATCCTCCCGGACCAACAGGCGTATCAAACCCATTGGTAAATCGTTCTATAAAATCATATGCAGCAGCCATCTTTGCAGCTTCAATAGCATCTTCTTTGGTTTTTTCAGGATTTCCATAAAGGATATTTTCAAGTATTGTTCCATCAAATATCGAATATTCCTGTCCAATGATTCCTATTTTATTACGAAGAGATTGTATCCTTACTTCTGAGATATTTTGTCCATCTATGAAAATAGCGCCTTTGCCTGCATCAAAAAATCTGAAAAGAAGATTTGCCAGAGTTGTTTTTCCCCCTCCACTTTCGCCAACAATTGCGGTTAAAGAATGAGGAGCGAACTGAATTTTAATATTTGAAAGAATTTTTTCATCAGGAATATAAGAGAAGCTTAGTTTATCTGTTGTTATATCCCCTTCTTTAATCACTAGTTCCTTGTTGCCGCTTTCAAGAGAGAATTCAGAAGGATATTCGAGAACCTCTTGCAATCGTTTCATTGAAACCAGATTTGTTTTCCATGATGTTGCAAGATTAGCAAAAGCTTCAATAGGTTCTCCGAGCTGTTCCAGATACAGCATGATCGCAATAATTTCGCCTATTGTTAGTCTTCCCTGAACAACCTGAAAGCCCAGATACCACATGATTACAACGCCCCAAATTTGCAGCGTAATAGAGTTTGTGAATGTTCTTAATATAGAGAGTGTTTTCTCTTTGATCTGAACTTTGTAGCGTTTTTTTATCAGGTTTCTAAACGAAAGCGTTTCCTGTGATTCCTGTGAAAATGCTTTTATTGTCTTAATTCCGCATATCTTTTCCTGTGCCCTTGAGTATATATCTGACTCGGTATTTATAAGTTCCTCTTCGACTTTTTGTAGTTTGTTTGCGTAAAATCTGGTCTCAAGGATATGCAGGGGAATGGATAGCAAGGCAAGTAGTGTAATTGTTGGATTTATGAAAAATGCTATAGTTAGAATTATCAAAAACCGGCTGCCATCGATAATAAAAGTTGGAAGTACGCTTATTACAGCTGATATTGTGTTTGATACGTCGTCTGTTATTCTTATTAATAGGTCTCCGGCGCTCTTTTCTTTATAAAACCGCAATGGCAGACACTGTATGGAATAATATATCTTGCTTGTTAACTTTGCCAAAGCTTCTTGGCTTATATAAGTTTGAAGATAATCAGATACAACGCTTAGAAAAAAGTATAAGAAATATATTGTTATAATTGCGATAACAGTGGTGTTAAGCAGCGATAGACTTTTAAATGGATAAGCATAATCAAACAGAACCCTTGTTAACAAAGGATTCATAAGTCCCAGAAGGATGGCAACAATATCAAATCCAATAGCCAACAAAAAGAAAAAAAGTGTTGGTCGGACATAGGCGTGGTATTTTTTTAGAAGTGCTATAGCCCCCATGGATTAGGGATAATAAATTGGATCAGGGGGATTAGCCAGAGAAAAAATCGAAAACAAACCAGAGTCTTGAGAAATATAAAAGAAATTAACCCAAAAAATGCAGTTGTATTTTTTGGCAAACCCGTAAAATTGCGCCATCTCTGCGTTGGGAAATAATTTTAGTAGGTCAACGTATCACTAAATACGCCTCTCTCCTAAAATTATTTTCCGCCTTAATCTGATAATAACATGATGCTTCTAGTCTTGACTCGTCCACATATATCAATTGGAGTCCCATCAATATAAATTGGTTTTTCATGCACTAATGCAGTTGCAAGCTCGTGGCAGATCTGTACAGCGCGGGTTGCCTCAGCTGCACAACTTTCAGTTGGACGACAGGGGTGGTTAACAATAAATCGAAATAATCTCATACCATTATTGCCATTATCAGATGTATCCTCTACTTCGTATAAATCTGCCTCGCAATAATTATACTCTATATCAGGACCTCCTGCACCAATATCCAAATTATGATAGACTCTTACGACATGACCTTCCAAAATTCTCGCAACAGGACCACCTGGCATAGAGGAACTGACACCTTCAACAGGGAAACGTTTAGTATTGGTATTAGCCCAAGGCATTTGCCGTGTGAGATGATCTTGATCCACAGCGCAAATCAATTGAAGTGGTGATACCTCGAAAGGGTTGGGAGGTTCCCCTAGAGCATGATCCGACATTCTGGCTCGGAAACGCTTATATTTATTTGTACATAAGCCAAGGGTATTACACAAAGCCAACCCTTGGTTGTTTCTGAAATCAACGTTATGAAAAACAGGTAATATTTCTATCTCTCTGCCCCTAACAACGTCAACGTATTGGTAATTATTGCAAGCATAACTATTGTTTCTACCAAAATCCGTTATCCCATTAAAATGATAAATAATAGCACCCGTTCCTTCTGCTACTATATTTCCCCGCAATTCTGACCATGAATTCCATGTTGACATGCTCTCTTCTACCTCACTATCAGAGATAATATCTGGATCTGTACAAACCCCCACGTTTCTGGCAAGTCCTTCTTGGCTGATAGATATTAACCCGCATAATATGACTACTATTAAGATGTTCTTCATAGCGTTTATTCTCTCCTATCTTGGGGTGTAATTATAAAGTCTAAAGCTGTCTGGATATAAAAATTTTGGGTAATAATCTGGGCTCTCAAAAAGGCCAAGAACTCCTTGAAAATGAACCGCATCCCCCGAATTTAGCGCTGAGACAAGATTTTGACACATACCTAAATAATGGTTTGTCACTTGGTTACTTGTAATGTCGCCTCTAATCGGGTCGCATTTTGGAGAATTAGGAAACACGATAACATGAACCAAATGATCTTCGGTAGACCATATTCCACCGCACTTAGGACAGCGAGCTTGATCAAGATCCACAGCACAAAATTGACCTTCTTCAATTGTGCTATGGTATATTTTTCTAACTCTTCCATCAAATCGCCACCAGCCGCTCGGTAAATTTTCCCTCTCCTCACTTATTTCAAAGTTCCTTCCACTCCCAACATAATTTAAATCCTGAACAGAGATAAAATATCTTGCACGCAAATCAGTGACCTCTCTACTTACTGTTCCTTTAACGCGAATCTTATTGCCAATAGCTTGTGTTATTGTATTGCAGGTTGATATGGCAATATCATTTTTAAGTTTATTTTCAGAACCATTAACTCCTATCTCCACATACTTACTAGCGCTCAACTTGACTAAGGCCCTGCAGATTGGTGTTGTAAGATATAACACATGGGAAGATACATTTAAAACCTCTCCCTCCAACGCAACAACACTCCCAGTCCCCCATGTGTAAAATCTTATTATATCTTTCGATATGCTATTTGCTGAAATATCATGCGGTATACTTGTTGTAGCAGCAGGAGCAATTCCAACATCAACTGCTTCTTTGGCAAAAGATGAGGATAAATAAAAAACTGTAAAAAAAACAACCAGCAAAACAAATAATATTCTGTGTTTTTTCATAAAAAAGCCTCTTTTTATAAAATTATCTGCATTAGATTCATTTTTCTTTGTTTCCATTTTTAAACCTCTCCATGCATTAAAAATTAGCACCTACTAAAATTAGCAAAAATTGCGGTAATTGTCAAGCAACATGTCGCCTAAATATTTACGCGGCGATTTGATA
>CAZLRI010000121.1:0-7468 GCA_964561745.1 uncultured Pseudobdellovibrionaceae bacterium
GCAGAGAATTACAGATAAAGGGAGTGTGGACACAGACAAGGAGTGGACCGAGATGTCGTGGACATCAGCTAACGGGAGTCAGGCGGATATACGTGAATGGAATCTTCAGCGGGTATGTGACCACCGCCACACATTTGATACATTACAACATGAACTTGATTGTTATGAGAATGCATGTGCTGGTCTAAATTCAAATGGTGAAGGTTCAGGATCAACGCCTTTTTTATACAATGGTGTTTGTTACACAGATTCTTCTATGGTTCCAATTGCTTATGATAATGATGGTAGTATTGAAGCAAGAGAATTAACACCAAGAGAAACTAGACTACATGAAGCATCTTGGGATTTTAGAGGCGATGATGAAGGTTTTGACATATACTCTGCTATTGAGTGTACCAGCGCAGGGATCTGCTATATGGGATACTACACAGATACGAGTCATAGAGGCGGAGAATTAAAAAATGAAGTTATGTGCATATGGGCAGGACAACCTATGCCAGTTGAAGAGTAATAATTAGTTTGAACATAAAATTAAGCGTAGGAAATTTTTCATATTTGAAATTCGGTAAGGGTCTGAGAAAATCATCAACCTTTTGTTGACTTTTGGAACTTCGCCATAATAGATTGCGCTCCATGACAGACAAATATAAAGAAGCTGGCGTTGATATAAGCGCAGGAAATCAATTTGTAGAACTTATTAAGCCTTTTATCCGAAAAACACACCGACCCGGAGTAATTACTGATATCGGAGGATTTGGAGGCTTATTTGCAATTGATCCACGTGAATATAAAGAACCCACGCTGGTATCATCTACCGATGGAGTTGGAACAAAACTAAAACTAGCTATTGACCTAAAAAAAATCGACACAATCGGTACTGATTTGGTTGCAATGTGTGTTAATGATATTGCCTGTTGTGGCGCTCGTCCTTTATTCTTCCTTGATTATTTTGCAACCGGACACTTAATCCCCGAAGAGCACAAAAATATTGTTAAAGGAATCGCAGAAGCATGTGAAAAGGTTAAATGCGCCTTAATCGGAGGAGAAACCGCTGAAATGCCTGACATGTACTCTAACGAAGATTTTGATTTGGCTGGCTTTGCAGTAGGTATCGTTGACAGGCAAAAAATTATTGATGGTATGGAAGTCCGGCTCAATCAAAGCATCATAGGCATTGCATCCAGCGGCTTTCACTCAAACGGATATGCACTTATCCGCAAAATTATAAAAGACAACAATTTAGATTTAAACCAACCTAGGGAGGGATCTGATCAACCACTTGGGCTTGAGCTCCTTTCACCAACAAAACTCTATTCCCCTATTATTGAATGGCTAATAAGAGAATTCAAGATCACATCAATAGCACACATAACAGGCGGCGGACTTATAGAAAATATTCCGCGCGTCCTGCCTGCTGGAGCAAAAGCAAAGATCCACAAAGGATCGTGGCCATTTCCTCCTCTTATGCGTTCTTTTCAAAAAATGGGTGAAATCGATGATAACAGTATGTTCCGTTTTTTTAATTGCGGGCTTGGACTTGTTATTGTCACACCTAAAGATCAGGCTAAAGCAGCATGTGATCTGATAAATAATTCTGGCGAGCATGCTTATATTATTGGATCAATAGCATCCCGCACAAAAGAAGGACCAGCCGTTACTTTTGAATAAACTAACCTTATGGCTAATAAAGTTAAATTAGGAGTTCTGGCTTCAGGTCAAGGAACAAATTTACAATCAATAATTAATGCCTGTGAGCGCAAAGAAATCAACGCAGAGATAACTATTGTAATAAGTGACCAGCCTCAGGCTATGGCTTTACAACGTGCGAAAAAACACTCTATTCCAACTGCAATACATGAGCGGAAAAGATATAAAACAAAAAAAGAATTCGAACGGGCAATAGCAGAAGATATTGAAAAGGCTCAGGTAAACTTAATATGTTTAGCTGGTTTTATGCGTATTATAAGCCCGGATTTCATTAATACCTTTAAAAATAAAATTATAAACATCCACCCGTCGCTTTTGCCTTCATTTCCGGGTTTGGAAGCTCAAAAACAAGCGCTCGAATATGGAGTCAAATTCACAGGCTGCACTGTTCATTTTGTGGATGAGTTAACTGATCATGGTCCTATTATTTTGCAAGCAGCAGTTCCTGTGATGAAAAACGACACTCTTTCTTCACTAAAAGAACGCATTTTAAAAGAAGAACATAAAATTTATCCCAAAGCTATTCAGCTTATTACTGAAGGGAAAACACACATCTTGGATAGAAGAGTGATAATATCTTAATTTTTTCAAAAAAATATCGCGTCTTTAATATAGATATGCTATATGAGTCAAAAAATTAATTGGGGGAATATATGCGTAAAATTTTATTTATTCTTGTTCTATTTTTATTAAGCACCGTGGTAAACAAATCTGCCATGGCTGGCAGCACTGCCGGGAATTTTTCAGTTGGCTTGGGTCCTGTGGGAAATATTTTTGTTGTGGATTCCAATCCAGAATTAGACCCGGGAGTTGGAGGCTATGTTTATTTTGATTACAGATGGTCACCCCAGTTTTCTACTCAATTCGGCGTACTAGTTACAACAGAGGACGGCACCGGAATAAGCAGAGGAGATAATGGAATAGAATTTCTTGGCATTCCCACCTTTGATTTGAAATTCTTTATGCTTTCTTCACCATCACGCTGGGATCCATATGCTTTGATAGGAATGGGCTTTTATGCTATTTCAGAAGGTTCTACTAATAATGGAACTGTTGCAGTTGGAATTGGCGCTAACTTGGGTTTGGGCTTTGATTTCTATATAACTGAGCAATTTTCACTTGGGTTTGCAACTATCTTCCGCTCCATTGGTCTTATAGATTCTATTGGCGGGAACAGAAACGGAACAGCTTTATTCCCAGTTTCAATTCTTGGGAATGTGGCATATCATTTTTAATCATTCGTTGTGTTCTTTCCTTTCTTATTCCGAACTTTTAGCTCCAGACTGAAAGTTCGGGATGGTAATTTTATAATCTACAACAAACCCTTTTAATCCATCTTTCTTAAATAATTTTTGCAAACCTGCCAAAGGTGCAGCCAAAATCTCTTTTGGCTTAAAATTGTCGTTATCCATTTTCTCTAAATATTGATCCCTTAAAGAAACAGCTCCTGACCTATCACCTGTTAATTGTATTGTTACTATCCTTTTCATAAGCGTATTTACTGCATTGGGAAATTTATCAAAATGAATGGTAAATTGATTGCTCGTCTTATTATAAGATAATGCTCCGTGTTCTATTAGATTGCCAATTTCAATACCTGCCATCTGAGGATATGTGCCTTTTAATGAATACTGCAAAAGTCCGAACAAATGAATAACCGAAGCTGCATATCTTTTATTTATATCATCTGTGCTTATCAAATCTCTTTTCACAAGGCTTGGAATTAACCAAAGGCTGCCAACATCTGCCTTTAACTCCTCCATCAATGTTTCTTCAGCCCCCAATGCCTTTCCAACAGTTGTTCTGTTTCCAAACACATCATTGATCTCCATCTCCTCATAAGTGCCAAAACCATGCATAAATTCATGAAAAACAGTATTCATAACATCATATTTACTGTTAATTAACACTGCCTGACTTGGAATAAGCAAGACATTTGCACGCTTTTGCATCAACTCTTCAAACAATTGCATATGATTAAGCAAAAAAACTTTTTTGTAGAACCCTTCTTCAATTGTCCGACCACGATTTGGTAGATGATATGCCACAACAGCTCCATGAGGGCTTCTAGCATCTCCAGATGCATAGACTACATCTATTGCTCTAACAACTATTCCCCTGTTTAATTTACGAGGTCTATATAAATCAGATCCAATAAACTCAGCCAGATCATTTTCAAAATCCTGCAGATATCTTTTATATTCTTCAAGCTGCTCTGTAATCTTCTTATTCTCCAGCCCCAAATACATTTCAAACTGAGCTTTTTGTTTCATCAGCTCTTTGTAAGTTTCATATGGACCAATTGTTATTTCCCACTTTCCCTTCAAAGATATCCAGTCATAATCACTAGTGTCATATGGATATGCAGATTTTGATTCAAATGCCATTGCCCTTGTTCGCAAAAATCTTTTAAGAGACAGATCATCAGCATATGGTATAGATTCCCGAAGATATTCTGCCAGTTGTTTTAGTTGTTCTTTAAGTAAGGGAAACTGGGAAAAAGGAATAGCCTTAAACCTCCTAAGCTTCCCTGTTCTCACATAAGTAAATGGACTAAGCAATTTATCAGCATCCCGCCCTTTTCCTATTTCTGCCAATATCTTTTCGTTCATTTTTTGAGGCCAAAAATTTTCTCCCATTCTTCTTCTGGGCAAAGAGCTTAATGCATTACACAAAAAATCATTGTCTTCCAGACACCATGGAGATTGATTGCGATGAAACAGTTCTTTGTCATTTTCAGTTCCATCCTTTTCCACTTCTGCACTAAACTGCAGATTGTTTTCATTGATTTGAAGCATATTAAGCTCTTCAATCAAGTTGGCTACCTTAAGCATGTATTGCAAAAAAATCTGATCATTCTCCGGTAATGCGGAAGCGTCAAATGACAGAGCTTTCTTGTCATATTTAGCAAGCTCTTCTGCCACAAGTTTCTGCCTTAATTCTTCACTTTTAGTTGATAGATTTTTTGCCCAAACCGTTGTAGCTAATACAAGATTTAAGGTTAAACCAAGAGATAAAATTTTTTTCATTTTATTCCACTATTATTCGAACTCAAACTAACAGAGAGTCATTCATTGACTTTATTACTAACAGATTGATAACATCAATACTATGCGCACTGTTATTTTATCAACTATATTATGTATATTGTTCGTAAGCTGTTCAGGATCTCCACCTGACTTCAGGGAACAGCGAAACGCAATGGTTGAAAAACAGATACTATGGAGAGGAATAAAAAAACAAACTGTACTTGAAGCTATGTCAAAAGTTCCAAGAGAAGAGTTTGTCCTTCCCCAATATAAAGACAAATCATATGCTGACATAACAGTGCCGATTGGCAGAGGAGAAAATCTTGATCGGCCATATGACGATGCTTACATACTAAATGCCCTTAATTTAACTTCAGAGGACAAAGTATTAGAGATTGGCACTGGCAGTGGCTATCTAACAGCGTTATTGTCAAGAAATGCTGGCAAAGTTTACACAATAGATATTATTCCTGAATTTACTGAAGAAGCAGTCAAACGTTTTAAACAATTGGGTTACACAAATATAATAGCAAAGGCTGGTGATGGTTTTCTTGGATGGCCTGAATTTGCGCCATTTGATGCAATTGTTCTAACCTGCAGCCCCACAGATATTCCACAACCTATAGCTGAACAACTGGCTGAGAATGGTCGAATGCTTATTCCTCTTGGTGGAAAAGATAAATTTCAGGACCTGCTTCTTTTTTATAAACTCAACGGACAACTTACCAAACCAAAGCTATTATCTGGCGCTTCTTTCTCCCCTATGCAGGGAAAGGCTCTTGAATCGGGGTCAGGTGTCCTTAATCCACATTAGCAAATACTCAAATACTACTGTTAATGGCCTAATGTGGATTAAGGACACCTGACCCCGATTTTTCGATTTTTAATTTAGATATGTGTAGATAAAAACAAGCACTATACCAATCCATGCTATCAAACCCACCAACAATGGTTTGAATATTGTTTTAATAGCAGCTCTTATATCAACTGTTAGCCCTATGGAAAACATCGCCATTGTCCACACTATGGAAGATAATAATCTGACATAATCTGCAATAAAACCTAAGCTAGGCAAAAACGCAAACATTGCTCCACATAATATAAACCCCCATAGATACCATGGGACATTAACTTTAAAAGGTTCCTTATTTGCACTTGCTTCAACCAAAGCAGGAAAATGATATAAAGTGCCAACAACCAGAAGCAATGGAATTATCGTTGCTGTTCTAGCAACTTTTATAGCCATAGCTAAACTTAAATATGGGTCTCCTAATGGAGAAGCTGCTATTTTTACAAAACTGGTTTGTTGTAAAGTTGTAGCAAACATACGCGCTGAATGGAAAGGATCCATGTGCATAAGATTAGCAAGATATATAAGCAAGAACATCCCTGCGGTTCCAAGAATTGTTATCACCAACACAGCTGTTGCTGTGTCTTTATTTTCACTATTCACTACTGGTTTAGCAATCATAATTGCTGAAGCGCCGCATATAGCTGTTCCCACTGCAAGCAACAGATAAAGAGACCTGTTCAACTTAAAAATATTACCAAAGGTTTTTGCCAACCAAACAACTACAATTACTCCAACAAAGATCTGCAACCATATAAGCGGAGCAACTACATCAAGATTAAAACTTAAGTTTGCTCCATATAGTATAATACCCGGAGTGATTAATATCTTAGGAGACCATTCCAAACCCGGAACAAGTAAGCGACGCTCCCCTATTAATGTACGAATAATCATTCCAAATACAATCGCTACCAAAAGAGGATCAATTCGAATAACATAATGCGATCCAAACCATATCAGTCCCCCAAACAACACTGAAAGAGAAAAACCGGGAAGTATTTTTGATTTATTTTCTATATTCATTAGAATTAAAAACAAAGGGCTAAGGGAAATAGTCTTTAGCCTTTGGTTGTTAGCCTTTAGCCTTTTTCAAATTATATACATAGACTAGCAGCTCTGCGATAGCAGCATATAAATTTTCCGGTATTTCATCGCCTATATCAAATTCAATTAATGTCCATGCAAGCGGAGGGTTTGATATAATAGGGATGTTGAATTCCTTAGCATATTCACGAATGGCTTCTGCAAAAAGCCGTTGACCCTTTGCTGTTATCTCCGGCGCCATCATTTCTTTATCATCATATCTTAAAGCTACAGCAACATGAGTTGGATTGGTAACAACAACATCACTTGTCTTTACCTGCTGTTTTGTATCACTCATAGCAAATTCACGATGCATCTGCCTTCTGGCACTTTTAATCAAAGGATCTCCTTCATCCTGCTTATATTCTCTTTTGTCCTCCTCTTTTGTCATCTTCATCTGTTTCTTATAATGCCATCTTTGCACCATCAGGTCTATTATGGCTATTACTATAAAAACGACAAAAACCTTTGACAAGAAAGAAACCAAGACATGGCTTGCCACCTGCATTGATTTTTCAGGAGTAGAAGTAACTGTAAAAACAACAGCTGTTAAGTTATCTGCTATAACAAGATATGCGAGATAAAATATAAGAGATAGCTTCGCTATGTTTTTAAATAGCTCAACAAGCGTTGTAACCTTAAACATATTTTTAAGATTCTCAATAGCATTAAGCCGTTTTATCTGTGGTTTAAGCGGCTCAGCTGAAAAGATAGGTCCTATCTGTAAAAATGCAACTGTCAGCGCTATTACTACAATTCCTATTAAAAAAGGTCCTATTGTTTTCACATATGAAAAAAA
>CAZLRI010000122.1:0-7401 GCA_964561745.1 uncultured Pseudobdellovibrionaceae bacterium
TGAAACTACCTCCCATTGCTACAATCGGTCATTTTGTTTTGCGGGAGCTATAACATCATAATTTTGTTTCAGTTCCTATCTGCAATTAGTGCAACAAGACCGCAATTTCTAGTGCTTCGACAATTTAATTCACATCTATGTTGATCCATGAAAATTAAATTGACCCTGCACTTGTGTCTTTCCTTAAGATAAAAATAAAATTGCCAAAGGTCTAGATTCCCGTGTCAAGCACGAGAATGACAAATATTAGCCTTTTGCCTTTAGCCTCATATATTAAGCATTCTTTCAAGAGCCAGTCTTGCATCATCTGCTATATATTGTGGAACAGAAATCTCATTATCTACTGGAAAATTATCCAAAACATAACAAAGATCAGAAATCGAAGTTTTAAACATATTCGGACATAATGACCTTGCTAACGGCAAAACATTTTTATCAGGATTCTCTTTACCTAATCTATGCGCCATATTTATTTCAGTGCCAATAATAATCGTCTTACCAGATGGAGCATCTTCCACATATTTTTTTAGAAAAGAAGTTGATCCATTTGCATCAGATAGCATAACCACGTCTTCATTGCACTCTGGATGCACTGCTATTAAACACTCTGGGTATTTTTCTCTAGCTGATTTTATATGGTCAACTGTGAAAAAAGTATGTACATGGCAAAACCCTTTCCACAAAATAACACGCGCATTTGCCAAATCTTTTTCTCCACATCCTCCATGATTTTTCAGAGGATCCCAAAGCACAATATCGCTGACATTAATATTCCCAGCTCTTGCGGTGTTTCTTCCAAGATTTTCATCAGGAAAAAAGAATAATTTTTGTTTCTGGGAAAGAGACCAATTCATTGCAGCCTTGGCATTAGATGATGTACAAACAATCCCTCCATTTTTACCGCAGAACGCCTTTAATTCAGCTGATGAATTCATATATGTGATAGGAACAACATCTTTGGATATGTCTAATTTTTTAAGGGTATTCCAAGCAGCTTCAACCTGATCTATATCAGCACAATCTGCCAAAGGGCAGCCTGCATCAAGGTCAGGCATAAAAACTTTTCTGTTATTTCCAGCTAAGATAGCTGCAGCTTCTGCCATAAATTTTACACCGCAAAAAACTATAAGCTCGGCATCTCTATTTTTTGAAGCCTGCATTGCAAGCGCATAACTATCACCAACAAAATCTGCACATTCAACTATTTCATCTTGTTGATAGCAGTGCGCAAGAATCAAAAGCCTATTTTTATAACGAGCCCTGATATCTGCGATGCGCTTCTTAAGCTCTTTTTCATCCATTATTTTATAACTCTGCAGAGATTGCATAGCATTCCTTTATGGCTCGTTATGCGATGAGCGTTGTGTGTACATCGTAAAAAATAATTAATTACAAAACACGCCAATCGCATACCGTGCAACAAAATTATCATCCCGCACTTTCGGCCAGAGGCTGATCCGTCCTTCGGCGGAGATGCGGGATCTAGGTTTTCTGGATTCTTGTGCCCGACTGCCATCATCGCCTAATGGCTCAGTCCATTGGCGGGCAGGTCAAGCACGAGAATGACAAGCATCTTACTTTCCTACTATCCTTAAAAAATCTTTTTCTCCTATAACCTTAACCTTTCCCCCTTGCTCAGAAAGCTCTTTAGCTTTATCAAGCTTTGAACCAGCCTTCCCTCCATCACCAACAACCAGATAATCAAGATTATTTGAAACACTACTTGCTATTCTAGCGCCGTTCTTTTCAACAAGAGATTCTGCTTCCCTTCTCTCCATAGACACTAATGTTCCGGTAAATAAAAATTTCTTACCAGATAAAGGACCTCTCTTATCTAACATATCAGACTTCTTTATCTTAATTTGTTCCAGCAACTTGCTGATTATATCTTTTTTCCCCTTAAGACCATTAACAACCTCTCGGGCTATTACATTGCCTATGGTATGAATTGAGGAAAGATCCTCTTCAGTAAGGCTCATAACTTTATCGATATCTTGATATTCACCAAGTATTTGAGAGACATGTTTCCCAACTTCTCTAATTCCAAGAGACCGTAAAAACACATCTAACGCAAGTTCGCGTTTGTCGTTAATTGCTGTTATAAGTTTTGCTGCTAAAGTTTCGCCCATTCTATCAAGCTGCATTAGATCATCTTTTGTCAGGGTGTAAAATTCGTCAGAGCTGGTAACCAGCCCGTTTTCATATAGCTGTGAAACAAGCTTTTCGCCAAATCCGTCGCAGCCGATCTCTTTTATAAAATGCTCCAGCTCGGCTATTTTACTCTTCACGCATTTGCTTGGGTTTTGGCAAAAAAGAAAATCATCCTGAAGCTTAACAGCACCTCCACATGACGGGCAATGTTGTGGTATAGAAATCTCTTCGTCACCTGCTTCTATTACAGATTCAACATTAGGAATAACCCCACCTCTTCTCATCATAACAATCTTTGCATTTTTAGTAAGCTTTAGTTTTTTAACAATTCCAACATTATGCAAAGATGCACGCGTAACCATTGCACCTGAAAGCTCAACCGGCGAAACAACAGCAACAGGCGTGATAACTCCTGTTCTTGATACATTCCAGTCCACATATTGAAGCAAAGTCATTCCTGACTCACCCTGATATTTGTAAGCAATGGCATATCTTGGATGATGAGAAGTTGAACCAAAACGTTCCTGTTCCAAAACATCGTTGATTTTAAATACAACCCCGTCTGTTTCAAAATCATTTTTATCGCGTTTGGATAAAAAATCTTCATACGTTGCTTGAATCTCTTTTGTAGGGATTAGAACCCATGGAGCCACAGGAATTCCATGTTTTTTCAGAATATCTCTTTTTTCTTTTTCTGTTTTAAGATCTGCATTCAGGAGATCATAAGCATAAAAGGAAAGGTTGTATTCAGCGGTCTTTTTTGGATCTTTCTGTTTTATTGCACCAGCAGCCAGATTCCTTGGATTGGCAAACTTTTCTTTATACCTCTGGAATACAGATAAAGGCATAAAGATCTCTCCACGCACCTCTACATTACTTAATTTGATTTGATTTGGAATAGGTCTTACTTCAATAATATTTGATGTTATCTCTTCGCCTTCGCTACCATCCCCTCTTGTAGCTGCTTGAATTAAAGAACCGTCGCCCCCATATTTAATTGATACCGCAGCCCCATCTATCTTAGGTGATGCTATGACATCTCCATTAATCTTTTTACTCCACTCATTAACAGTTTTCTCATCATAGCATTTATCCAGCGACAACATTGGACTATCATGAGAAATCTTATTTGCTGCTATGGAATCTGAGAACAATTCATTTAAGACTAAAGAGTTTGGCTTTCTTGATTTCAACTCTAGAACCAGCTGATCAAAGTCATAATCTGAAATCACTGGTTTATTATCAACAAAGTAAAACTTGTTATGCTCTCTTATTTTATCTTCAAGCTCCTTAGTTGATATTTTTTTTAGATCTGATTGCTTCATTTTTAAACTTTCCTTCTAAAAAAAATAGCTATAAACTTCAGATGAAAGTAGCTATAAACATTAATAAAATCAAGGAATTTACAGTAATTTAAGGTAAATTTGTCATTCCGCACTTTCCGTCAAAGGCTGAAAGTCCGAAATGACATATAAAAAAATGGAGCAAGTTTAATTTATGGATGTCAAAACCTTTATCTTAGATAATGGCATGCAGGTCCTGTTGGAAGAAAACAGGGCTGCGCCGGTAATATCATATTATGCATTGGTAAAAGTCGGTTCATCATCTGAGCAAGATGCAGAAGCTGGCATGTCACATGTAATCGAACATATGTTGTTTAAAGGAACTCCTTCAAAACCAGTTGGCTCAATTGCTGCTGAGATTGAAGCTTCCGGAGGAGAGATCAATGCTTACACCTCATTTGATCAAACAGCCTACTATATTAATATGGCTTCTGGTTTTGCCAAACGCGGGCTATCTATTTTAGCAGATGCAATACAACATCCTTTGTTTGATGAAAAAGAACTGGAAAGTGAAAAAGCAGTTATCTTAGAAGAGATAAAAAGAAATAAAGATAATCCCGGGAGATTTATAGGCGAGTTAATATTTAAAGGAGCATTTAAACGCCATCCTTATGGCAGACCTATTATAGGTTTTCCAGAAACAGTCCGGTCTTTTACAAGAAAACAAATAGTTGATTTCTATAACCGCTGGTATGTGCCAAAAAATATTTCAATTGTAGTTGTCGGGGATTTTAACTCAAAAACAATGCTGGGACAGATAAACAGCATGTTTTCAGATTTTAAGGGCCCTCTTCCACCAAAATTGAAAACTGAAAATCTCTCTGAGCCTGTTCAAAAAGATATTCGCATAATCGTTGAGCCGATGAATGTACAAAGTTCTTATCTGTCAATTGCATATCATATACCGCAACTCACAGCCCCAGATGTGCCAACTCTTGATGTCTTATCTCACATTTTTGGAGGAACAGATTCCTCAAGACTAGAGCAAAACATAAAAGAGAAAAAACATTTAGTTCACCACATTTCTACATACTCATATACTCCAAAAGATCCGGGGTTAATGATCATAAATGCAGTTCTTAAGGGAAAAAATCTGTTTGGGTTTCTGGATGCTATAATAAAAGAAATTGATATTTTAAAAAATACACCAGTAACAACATCTGAGTTATCAAATGCCAAGATCAACATACGATCAAATGAAATATATGAAAGAGAGACTGTTGGCGGAGAAGCTGGTAAACTAGTTACATTTCTCGCATGTGCTGGCACGCATGAATTTGAAAACAGATATTATCAGATGCTTATGGATGTAAGAACAGACAATGTAATGAATGCTGCAAAACAATATCTTAACAATAATTGCTGCACACTTGCACTAATAGTTCCGACAAAATCAAAGTTCATAAAACAACACAGCAGCATCAAATCAAAACTAAGCGAACCAATAAAAACAAAAAAGAGCAGCAAACAGCAAAAACAAGATATTCATATAGTTGAATTAAAAAACGGACCAAAGCTAATTATTCAGGAGAACCATAACCTTCCTCTTGTAGCTATCTGCGCTGCTGCCAAAGGTGGAATTCTTACTGAAAATAAATATAATAATGGAATATGCGAACTAACAACCCGCTTATTAACAAAAGGCACAAATAAACGAAGCTCAATTGAAATTACCAAAGAGATTGAAAAGATTGCAGGCTATATAGATGGTTTTTCCGGCAATAATACTATTGGGTTAAGAAGTAAGTTTTTGAGCGACCATACCAAAACCGGAATAGAGCTGTTCTGCGATGTGCTTACAAATCCGTTATTTGACGAAAATGAGACAAAAAAAGAGATCAATTTACAACTGCAGGATATCAAGGATCAGGAAGATGCCCTTGCATCCAAAGCTTTTACCAATTTTCTAAAAACAATTTTTCCAAATCACCCATATGGGCTAAAAACACTTGGCGAAACCAGCTCTGTAAAAAGGATTACTCCATTATCTATTAGAAAACATTACAGGCAGATAATTAACCGAACAAGCACCATGATCTCTATTGTAGGTGATATTAATCCAACTGAAGTAGCTGATCTTTTAGAAAAAAATCTTGGGACAATGGCTAAGGGAAGTTTCTACAAATTTAAAAATAAAAAAGATCAAAAACTCAAAAGCATAATAATAAAAGAAGAGATAAAGCACGATAAGGAGCAAGCTCATATTGTAATAGGATTTCATGGCACTACATTTGGTAGCTCAGACAAATATGCTCTTTCTGTTTTAAATAATATCTTAGGGGGGCAAGGAGGTAGGTTGTTTTTGGAATTAAGAGACCGAATGGGGCTCGCATATTCTGTTAGCTCAAACAACATTGAAGGAATTGATCCAGGCTTTTTAACAGTTTATATAGGCACTGATCCTGCAAAGATAAACAATGCAATAAATGGGATAAAAACAGAGCTAAGCAATGTCATGGCAAAAAAAGTCAACAATGAGGAAATGGAACGAGCAAAAGAATATTTAATCGGCTCTTATGCATTAGATTCTCAGAGGCTCATGACCCTTGCGTCATGGTATGTATTCAACAATATTTATGGGTTGGGTATTAAAGAAATAAATGACTATCCAAAACACATACGCAGCGTAACAAAAGAGGATGTCTTAAGAGTTGCAAACAAATACATTAATCTTAATGCATATGTCCTTTCTATTGTGCGGCCGGAATATTAAATCCATTAAGAGGGCATTCTTTGCATCGCGGATTGTTGGGTTTGCAAAAATCCTTACCGCACTTGACTAATAGAGCATGGTATTCGTTGAAAAGTTTAACATCAGTTGGAAGATTATCCATAAAAAATTGTTGGATATCATAATAGCCAAAATCTTCTGTTATCAGATTGTGCCGAACTAAGATTCTTTTGGTATATGCATCAACAACAAAGATTGGTTTATCCAGAGCATAAAGAAGAATAGAATCTGCGGTTTCAGGACCTATGCCATTCACAAAAAGGACATTCTCTCTTAGATCTAAAAGATCCTTTTCTTGCATCAGCAAAATATTACCATTAAAATCATTGAGAAAAAATTTGAGAAAATTACGAAGCCTTTTGGTTTTTACTCGAAAGTAACCAGCTGGTCGTATCAGCTCTGCAAGCTCTTCTTCTGGTAACTCATATAACTTAGCAGCAGAAAGAAAAGATTTCCTCTTTAGATTGTTTATTGCCTTTTCAACATTCTTCCAACTGGTATTTTGCGTAAGTATCGCACCGACAATAATCTCGATTGGAGTATCACCCGGCCACCAATACTGAGCTCCAAACACATCAAAGAGTTGCGAATAAAGTTGTATTAGACTATTTTTCATAAAAAGAGGACGTTACCCCCTTAGTTAACTTATTGATATTATAAGCAAATAAAAACCTTTTTTCTTTTTTTAATAACAAAAAACAAAATTAAAAATTTAAAAACGCCTTTTTTTATTTAGTAATATCAATCTGTTAACAAGGGGGGTAACGTCCCCGTGTTCATTCTGGTTTTTGTTCAGTAGCTTCGGCAACTGCTGAAGGAGCCTCACCTTTTTTTGAAGCTATCCAAGCAGTATAATGCTGTTCGCAATAACCCATCTTATAAAGAGGTTTTTTGCAATTTTCCTCTCCACATATCTTATACCTTGGTTTGGTATCAAGCTCACCTTTGCGCCATTTTTTAAAGTGAACATTACAATAACCTTTTGCCCTATATTCTCGTTTGCATCCTTCCATCTTACAATTTTTTGCTTCACTTGCCATGATAGCCTCCTAGTGTTTGTTCAACAGAAGCTTGTTTGGTTTTTGAAACAAGGTTCTGTTGATTACAAACACTTGTGCATGCCTTTTTTGAAATATCAAAGATGCCTAGTGTTTGTTCAACAGAAGCTTGTTTGGT
>CAZLRI010000123.1:0-7383 GCA_964561745.1 uncultured Pseudobdellovibrionaceae bacterium
TGGTTAAAAGGGGCAGGAAATTAATAGTTTACCTCGACTTTTTGAGAACTTACGGGGGGAAACGTCCCCGAAGGAGTATTAATTATGACTATTTCAGCAGAAAATGTGAAAATATTAAGGGAAAAAACCGGTGCCGGCATGATGGACTGCAAAAAAGCCTTAACTGAGGCAAATGGTAATATGGAAACAGCAACTGAGGTTCTTCGAAAAAGAGGAATTGCTGTTGCTGCTAAAAAAGCAGGTCGTGTTGCCGCAGATGGAACTATTGGCTATTATTTCAGTGATGATGCAAAGCTTGGTGTTTTAGTTGAAATAAATTGCGAGACTGATTTTGTAACAAAAACGCCGGATTTTCAGAATTACGTTGTATTAATCACAGATATTATAAAATCTCAAAAGCCAAATGATATGGAAGGGCTTATGAGTTTGCCGCATAATGGAAGTGAGTTGAAAAATATGGAAACAGATCTTGTTGCAAAGATTGGAGAAAAGCTGGGCACAAGACGGTTTGTCAGATGGGAAGCTGAAGACAATAAAACTAAGCTCTCACAGTATATTCATGCAGGCAATAAAATAGGTGTAATGGTAGAATTCTCTGATCCTTCTGGAAAATTAACTGATAAGACTGCAAAAGAAGTTGCAATGCATGTGGCAGCTATGAGCCCACAATATGTAAAAAAAGATGATATACCAGAATCTGTTATAGCAAAAGAAAGAGAGATCTTCATATCTCAAATGGTAGATCAGAAAAAGCCAAAGGAAATTTTGGAAAAAATAGCTGAAGGTAAGTTGAATAAATTTTATTCAGAAGCTTGCCTTGATAATCAATTGTTTGTTTGTGATCCAAACGGCAAAGCAAGTGTTAAAGATGCGCTCAAGGCAATAGATAAGGATATTGAAATAAATAAATTTGTTAGAATTCAGGTTGGTGAAGGAATAGAGAAAAAAGCGTAGTTTAAAAATATTTTTTATTTGACTGGGTGTAATGTAAGGGGTTAGATAGACAAAAATTAATCAGCCCTATATATTGCACCCTAAATTTTAAATAGATTCTTTAGGTTATCTTATGATTTCAAAACCAAAGTATAAAAAAATATTATTAAAGCTGTCTGGAGAAGCGCTTCTTCCAAATAACGAAAGATATGGCATAAGCATAGATAATGCCAGATGGGTTGCTGAAGAGATTAATGAGCTTTGTGAAAAGGGTATATCTGTTGCTGTGGTTATAGGTGGTGGTAATATTTTTCGTGGAGTTACAGCACAAGAGGGCGGTATAAACAGGGTTAGAGCAGATTCAATAGGAATGTTTGCCACTGTTATTAACGGGCTGGCGCTGCTTGAGGTTTTTGAAAAAACCGGAATTAAAGCAAGATTGTTATCTGCAAGAAAAATAGATGCAATAGCTGATCTATATACAACAGATCTTGCGAAATCAGCATGGCAGGAGGGGCATGTTCTGGTTTTGGTGGGCGGCACTGGTAATCCATTTTTTTCCACAGATACAGCAGCTTCTTTAAGAGCAGCTGAGTTGGGCGCTGATGCTATATTTAAGGGAACAAAAGTTGATGGTGTTTTTGATAAAGATCCGTTAAAAAATAAAAATGCTGAAAAGTTTGATAAATTATCGTTTGATGAAGTGTTGAAAAGAAATCTCAAGGTTATGGATTCAACATCAGTGTCTATGTGCAGAGATAACAACATTCCAATAGTGGTTTTCAATGTTTTTGAAAGAGGAAATCTTCTGAAAGCTGCTTTTGGCAAGCAAATAGGGACGGTGATATATGATTACAAAAATATGTGAAGAAGCAAAAAAAGGCATGCAAAAGCCAATCGAGATTTATCGGCATGATCTTTCTAAATTAAGAACCGGACGGGCGTCGCTACCCATCCTTGATGGAATAAAAGTGGAATATTATGGAACATTGACGCCTATAAATCAGCTTGCTACTTTAACTGTTCCAGATCCAAGAACAATAGCAATACAGCCTTGGGATACATCTGTTGTTCCTGAGGTTGAAAAAGCCATTATGAAGTCAGATCTGGGGTTAAATCCTGCTAATGATGGACGAGTTATCAGGCTTCCTTTTCCAGCGCTAAATGAGGAGCGGAGAAGGGAATTGGCAAAGCTTATCAAGAAACATGGTGAGGAATGTAAGATTGCTATAAGAAATATTCGCAGAGATGTGCTTGCGCGTTTAAAAAAGATGGAAGATGAGAGCCAGATAACAGAAGATGATCTGAAAAAGGGACAGGATGATGTCCAGAAGATCACAGATGATGTTATAAAACATGTTGATGAAATAGCAGCGCACAAAGAAAAAGATATAATGGAAGTGTAAATATCGTTGTGCGTCGATCGTCGGTTGTACATCGTGATAGTTTTTTACGAGCTACAATCACTGTATAACGAAACAGGTCAACAACTAATAATTCTAATGTCTGAAAAAATTCCCCGTCATATAGCGATAATAATGGATGGTAATGGCCGCTGGGCTAAAAAAAATGGGCTCTCCAGAATTGAAGGGCACAGGCGGGGCGCTGCAGCTATTGATGATGTTGTGGAAGCTGCTATGGATCTCCATGTTTCTTATTTAACTCTTTATGCTTTTTCCGAGGAAAACTGGAAAAGGCCTCATGATGAAGTAAAAGCATTGATGAATCTTCTTCGTATGTATCTGATAGATAAAAGGCAGAAGATGATAAGCAAGGGTATCAGATTTATGGTTATTGGTGATGCCAAGATGCTCTCTTCTGAACTTCAACAGGAGGTCAAAACTACAATTAATGCCACATCTCTTGGAAATAAGATGACCATGATTGTGGCGCTGTCTTATGGTTCAAGGCAGGAGATTTGCAGGTCTGTAAATCGGATGATATCATCTGGAATAAAGCAGGTTACAGTAGAGGCTATAACAGATAATCTGGATACAAAAGGAATACCAGATCCAGATCTCTTAATAAGAACAAGTGGGGAAAATAGAATTAGCAATTTTTTATTATGGCAGCTTGCCTATACTGAATTATATTTTTCAAATATACCATGGCCGGAATTTGATAAGGAACAACTGGTTTTGGCTATACAGGAATATCAAAGAAGAGAGCGGAGATTTGGTATGATCAGCGAACAGTTGTCATAAGTTTTTTAGGGGGAATGATGATAAAAGCAATATCTGCAATAGTTCTAGCAATTGTAGTAATAGCAGGGATTTTGTGGCTTCCTATAAAAATATTTAATATTATTGTTTTGCTGGCTATTGTTTGTTGTTTTATTGAATATTCGAGAATGTTTTTTGATGATAAGATAGAGCGATTTATAGTTACATTGATTGGCGCTCTGGTTGCTGCAAGCGGAATCTATATCAAAGACCATGTAATCTTATGTTCGATTCTTGTATTCTCTCTTTTTGTCTTGTCTGTGTTTTATATGTGGCGCACCAAAATCATGGAAGGGGTTTTAAATCGACTTGGTGCAGCAAATTTCGCGATTATATATCTGGCACTTGGTTTTTCAATCTGGACATGGCTTAGGGATCTTCCTTATGGCAGGGAGTGGGTTTTGTTTACTATTGCTGCTTCAAGTTTATGTGATGTTTTTGCGTATATCTTTGGAAAGACAATTGGCAGGCACAAGTTCGCACCTTTAGTTAGCCCTAATAAAACAGTAGAGGGCTTTATTGGTGCGCTTTTGGGGAGTTTGGTAGGCGCTTTTATTGTATATTATTTTCTTTTGAGATTTGTTCCTGTTCAACACATAGTGATTATGGCACTTGTTATCTGGATTTTATCTCCCCTTGGGGATCTCGTGGAATCTATGCTCAAGAGGAGCGTTGGAGTAAAAGATTCAGGTAGCATTATCCCGGGACATGGAGGCTTTCTGGATCGTTTGGATGCATTGGCTTTTATAGGTACATTTGTGTTTGTTTATGTAAAGTATATATTATAGGTGCTGCCTGTGTTTTTTCCCTCCCACCTGTGGGGAGGGCAAGGGAGGGGTTGTTTAATGAAAAAAATAAGTATATTGGGAAGCACAGGTTCAATAGGCACAAGCGCTTTAAAAGTTATTGAAGATCATCTTGATAAATTTCAGGTTGTTGGTTTAGCTGAAGGTCATGATGTAGATCTTCTTGCAGAACAGATAGAAAAATTCCGTCCAAAACTTGTTTCTGTAAGAGATGAATTGTCTGTAAAAAAGCTCAAAGATAAAATAGGAACTAATCCAGTTGAGATAGTATATGGTCTTGCCGGAGCAGCTCAGGTTGCTACTATTTCAGAAACAGATATAGTGCTCTCAGCTATTGTTGGCGCAGCAGGCTTGTTGCCAACAGTTGAAGCCATAAAACACGGCAAAGTGATTGCCCTTGCAAATAAAGAAACAATGGTCATTGCCGGTGAGCTTGTTAATAAATTGGCAAGGGAATCAAAATCAAAGATTTTGCCGGTTGATAGCGAACATAGTGCAATATTTCAGTCTATCGAAGGGCATAGAAGAGAGGATATAAGTAAAATAATACTTACAGCATCAGGCGGACCATTTTTAAATCATACTAAAGAGCAAATGGCAAAAGTAACTGTTAAAGATGCGCTCAAACATCCCAGATGGTCTATGGGAGCTAAAATAACAATAGACTCCGCAACACTTATGAATAAAGGGTTAGAAGTTATTGAGGCAAGATGGCTTTTTGATATGTCTCCGGAATATATTGATGTGGTTGTGCATCCTCAGAGCATAATTCATTCAATGGTAGAATATAAAGACGGATGTGTGATGGCTGAGCTTGGCGAGCCTGATATGCAAGCTCCGATAGCATATGCGCTTTCATATCCCGAGAGAATTAACACAAAAGTTAAAAAACTGGATTTAAGCAAAATTGGAACTCTGACTTTTCAGAAACCTGATACAGATAAATTCCCTGCATTAAATCTGGCATATCAAGTATTAAGAGAGGGTGGTACATCACCTGTTATATTAAATGCTGCAAATGAAGTTGCAGTACAGGCTTTTTTGGAAGAGAAAATATCATTTAATAATATTTCAGTAGTGGTAAGCCAGACATTGGAACACTTGAAAATAACTCAAAGTAAGGATATAGAAACTATTCTTGAAACTGACAAAATGGCGCGCAATACAGCGTGGTCTATGGTTGAAAAGGTAAAATAAATTATGAGTATATTATATTTTATAATTGCACTTGGAATTTTAATTTTTGTTCACGAGTTGGGTCATTTTATAATGGCTAAAAGGGCTGGAGTTTGTGTTGAAGAGTTTTCACTTGGTTTTGGGCCAAGGATATTTGGCATAAAAAAAGGTGAAACAGATTATCGTATTTCGCTTCTTCCTCTCGGTGGATATGTTAAGCTTCTGGGACAGGATGAAGATGAGGATACAAGTAATAATCCAAAATCTTATGCAAAGAAAACTATTTGGCAAAGAGTTAAAATAATATCTTTTGGACCGTTGATGAATTTCTTTTTTGCCCTTCTTGTTATGCCGCTTGTATTTATGATCGGACGAAACGAACCGGTTTTTTTGCATGAGCCTCCTCTGGTTTTAGATGTTAAAGCAGAGTCGCCTGCTGCAGATGTTGGATTGATCAAAGGGGACCTTATATTGTCTGTTGACGGCGATAAAGCAAAGGATTGGGAGGATGTGCTTAATCAGGTTATTATTTCATCAGGGAAAAATATCAGATTAACAATTGAGCGCGGAAATACCGTGTTAGAGAAGGACGTTGAAGTTCAAGAACACCCTGATAAAAGAGGCGGATACGTAGGTATTGAACCGTATCTGTTTTTTGGAGATGGGGTTGTTGTTACAGAACTCATACCCGAAGGTGCTGCCAAAGAAGCTGGTTTAATGAAAGATGATCAAATTATAAAATATAACAATCAGATTATTAATAACAGTTCTGATTTAATTGCTGTTTTAAATAAATCCAATGGTGAAAAATCTGAGCTCGAAGTTATAAGAGATAATAAGAAGATAAAAATTTCATTAATTCCAAAATATGATGACGATGCAAAGCGGTGGCTGATGGGTGTTGTAATGACAACATCAGGTAATGTTGAAATGAAGAAGATGAATTATGGTTTTTTTGCTTCTATAGTAAAAGGAACTAAAGAGAATATAAAATTAATTTCGCTTGTTGGAGAGATATCAAAACGATTATTTACCGGAAACCTGTCATACAAAGTGCTTGGCGGACCTGTAATGATAGCAAAAGCATCTGCTGAAGCTGCATCAAGCGGGCTTTCCAATTTTCTTTATTTTTTGGCTTTTTTAAGCATGCAGCTTTCAATAATCAACTTACTTCCAATTCCAGTGCTTGATGGAGGACATCTGATGTTTCTTGGAATTGAAGCTATCAAAAGGAAACCGGTTAGTTTAAAGTTTCGTATGGTGACCGCCCAGATAGGGTTTGCGGTTTTAGTTGGTTTTATTTTGCTTATTACATGGAATGATCTTAACACCCTGTTTGGTCTAAAAGATTGGTTGGGAAAATTGTTTTGAGGATACTTATTAACTGGTCGATGGTTTAAAAACTAACCACTATGTATATTTTAGCAATTGATGTTTCTACGCCATATGGTTCTGTTGCATTATGCAATGGCAGGGATATTGTAATGGAGTTGCAGTTTGGCGTTGGTATTAATCATTCAGAAAAGCTTCTTAAAATAATCGATACAATGCTTAATCTTGCTTCATGGACTAAAGACAAAATTGAAGCTATTGCTGTGTCAACTGGGCCGGGATCATTCACAGGTTTAAGAGTTGGGATCGCTACAGCAAAGGGGCTTGCGCTTGGACTTCAAGTTCCTGTGGTTGGAGTTTCTTCACTAAAGGTACTTGCATGGAGCGGGATTTTATCTGACAGTCTCATAGTTCCGGTTATAGATGCAAGAAGAGGCGAGATATACGCTTCTGCTTATCAGCGCGTAAAAAGCAAACAACAATTTGTGCTAAAAGAACTTCTTAAAGAAGCTGCATATAAGCCATGTGATCTAACTCATAATATTTTACAATTCAACAAACCAATTGTTTTTGTTGGAAACGGCTTTGAACCTTATCAGGATGTTTTATTGGAAAAATTAAAAGGCAAAATAGAATTATTGGATGGAGATAGAAGATTTCCACATGCCTCAAATTTGGCTGCAATTGCTTTGCACAGGATGTTAGCAGGTGACTATGATAACCTTGATTCTTTATCGCCAAATTATATAAGGCGTTCTGATGCTGAAATTGGTTTTGTACAGACCTATCCAGATAAGGCAATCAAGAGATGAAGTTATGGTTGTAGGTTTTCAAGCTGACTGCTTTGTTTTTTAGATTTTTTCGTCCAAAAAAATCTAAAAAACTTCGCAATGCTTCAAAACCCGCAACCATAA
>CAZLRI010000124.1:0-7380 GCA_964561745.1 uncultured Pseudobdellovibrionaceae bacterium
CTGAAAGTGGGAGGGAATTTAGAAATAAGGGTAAAGGTCAGTTTGCAAAAAAAAAGGGGGGGGGTAACTATAGACATCACACTATGAAACCGAACCAAGACATGATATAAGAAGGGATGCGTCGTGCAGCAAAACTCACATCAAAGCAGAAGGAAGAATTGCAGTTGAAATCAAGCGAGCACAAGTAGTTTTACTCATTGATAATGAAGCAGAGATAACGATATTGAAGCAACTCACTGGGTACTCAGAAAAACATGCTTATGTCATACGGCAAAAGTATTTATCAAAAGGCATGAAAGCAATACAAGATAATCGTAAGCCAAAGCCGAAAGAACTATTAACCAAATGCCAGATGAAGCAACTGATGATTTTGTAAATCACCTTAACAGTGCAAAATTTTCTTACAAACTCCTTGGATTTGGTTCGGTTTCATAGTGTGATGTCTATAACAACTAAATTATGTTTACTAGTGGAGAAATACAATTTTATAGTCCTGTTAACCCCTATCTGCTTTCTTCAATGCAATTGGGGAATAACACAGATTCTTCAACTGCTCTTGCACGTGAACCAAATACAAATGACAGGTCATCATATAGTCAGGCATTCAATGAATTTGTATCATCTACAATTTACGACTATTTGCAAATTCATAGAAGAGTAGCAGCACGTGGTGTTTCAGGGGTTTCCCATAATGGGGCTATACGAACAGATGAAATTTACTCAAATTACACTTGGTACAGTTTTTTTGAGGGAAAAGATGTAGCAATGATGAGGGAGAATCCTTATTTATCTTTTCAAGAAACAGGAAGATCAGAAGGAAAGATACTTGGAGTATTGCATTATGCAGATCCCCGCAGTTTAGGTGAAGAAGCAATGAGAAGATTAACACAGTTTGATCCTTCTTTAGCTCAAGAAGTGAGAGACCTTCAACAAGAATACCAACGATCATCTGTATGGCAACGTGCACCTAATAACTTAGTACAGCGGGCATTGTATGCATTAGTTCAAGAAAGAATTGAATGGTTTAAAACCGAACGTTCTCAATTGGGTGATAAAATTTCAGAGAATAATCTTAGCGAGTTTATAAGAATAGCCTCTGTATTCTACAGGGATCTTATTTCAATCCATCCATTTGAGGATTGTAATGGTCGGGCCACAAGACTTTTTGCTTTATATGGTATATTTATAAGAGAAGGACTTGCACCTCCACGCTTTAGAGATATAGACGAAGATTTTACTTTAAGCAATAGGGAGTTGGAGCATGAAATACAAGAAGGTTTAAACCGAAGTAATCGTTTATATGCAGAATTGGCTGAAAATATCCGTCAAGGCAGACCATTGGAAGATACTGTTCGTATTGCTATCCCAGATTTGCCTGATTTTCTTGAACCTTCAAATCTATTAATGTTTCTTAGAAGAATTTCTTTCAACACCAATTTTGATCCAAACGTTTTAATCAGAGCATACAATAATCATGCCCTAGAGATGTCCTTTTCTCCTGATCATTTATTTGATTAGTCGAAATCGTTCATTTTTTTAGTCCAATTCAATTCACCTAAGGTGGATGTTTTTAATATAATTTATACAAAAGATTTATTTTTGTTACTGCATGCTCAATGAATGAAATCAGTATTTAATTGAAGGGAAATAGAACTTTTAGCCAAAGCCTAGAGATGCATTATCATTGACGATTTCAACATTCTCTGATACCTCCAAAAATATGTACAGTAAAATACTAGATTTAGTGTTGTTTTACCCAGTATTTCTATTTTCTTTGAGTTGGCATGAAGCAGTTCATGGATGGATGGCTAATAAATTTGGGGATCCAACAGCAAAGTTTCTTGGAAGGGTTACTTTATCCCCAATTCCTCATATGGATCCTATAGGCACGATTTTCTTGCCTATATTTGGCTTGTTAACCGGTGCACCTGTGATTGGATGGGGTAAACCGGTTCCTGTTAATCCATATAACTTTCGTGATGCACGGAAAGATAGCTTATGGGTTGCAGCATTAGGACCTATTAGTAATTTTGTTTTAGCTCTTGGTTTTACTCTGATTCTACACCTCTTGGTTGCATTGCTTCCACATATTCCAACAAATATGTTAACCGAAGGCGGCTTTTATGTAAAAGCTCTTGGTGGAATATATAGTATTTGCGAGATGGGGGTAATTTTAAACCTGATGCTGGGGGTTTTTAATTTAATACCATTAACACCGCTTGATGGAGGAACTGTTCTTAGAGGGTTTCTTCCAGAATCAAGTGTTATGATGTTTGATCAAATGCAAAGATACGGGATAATTATTTTGTTAGTGTTGTTTGTAACCGGACTTCTTAGATATATCTTTATTCCGGTCATGATAGTGGCGTCGTATTTATTGCCATAGGAGAAGATAGGTAAAATATGAAAGAGAGAGTTGTCAGCGGAATAAGACCAACTGGTAGGCTGCACTGGGGACATTACTTTGGTATAATGCAAGATCGCTTAAGGCTGCAAAAGGACTATGAGTGCTTTTTTTTTATAGCAGACTGGCATGCTCTTACCAGTGAATATGCTAATTCGGAGATCATAAAACCATCAGTTATAGATATTATAGCAGATTTGCTGGCAGTTGGGTTTAATCCTGAAGATTCAGTTTTATTTATCCAGTCATGCGTGCCAGAACACGCTGAATTGCATGTGTTGCTTTCCATGACTACACCATTAGGCTGGCTGGAAAGGGTGCCGAGTTATAAAGACATGCAGCAAAATTTGAAAGATAAGGATCTGTCCAACTATGGTTTTTTGGGTTATCCAGTATTACAGACAGCAGATATTGTAATGTATAAAGCCACAAAGGTGCCTGTTGGAGAGGATCAAGTAGCACACGTTGAGTTATGCCGTGAAATAGTTCGGCGCTTTAATCATCTAATGAAACAGGAGGTTTTTGTTGAGCCGCAGCCTATTTTAACTAAACATTCAAGAATCCCCGGCATAGATGGCAGAAAGATGAGCAAGAGTTTTAATAATGCCATTTATATAGCTGATGACGATGAGACAATCAGGAAAAAAATGATGCAGGCAATAACAGATCCAGCTAGAAAACTTAAAAATGATCCGGGTCATCCAGAAGTATGTAATATCTTTTCATATCATAAACTATTTACTGATAATAAGAAGGTGGGTGAGATAGAAAAAGAATGCAGAGCAGGCATAATCGGATGTGTAGATTGCAAAAAGATTTGCATACAAAATGCTATAGATTTTTGGACGCCAATAAGAAATGAAAGAATAAAATGGATAAAGGAACCAGAAAAGATATTGGCTGTGGTAAAAGAGGGTGCTGAGAAAGCACGTAAAGAAGCAGTTAAAACAATGAAGGTGGTAAGAAAAGCAGTAGGAATTGAATATTAAGAGTTATAGTGGTTTAACTTTTGAAGGAAGAATATGTTCACAGAATCTTCATCTACATATAAAATTAATCTGGATGTTTTTGAAGGCACGATGGACCTTTTGTTATATCTTATAAAAAAGAATGATCTTTCTATTGCAGATATACCAATAGCATTTATTTTAGAAGAATATCTTAAATATCTGGATTCTCTAAAAGAGATGAATATTGATCTTGCTGGCGATTTTCTTCTTATGGCTGCTGAGTTGGCGTATATTAAATCTAAGATGCTTCTGCCTGAGGAAAAGAGCGATGATGCTGATACTGAAGAGGATCCCAGAGCAGATTTAGTCAGGCGCTTGCTTGAATATCAGCAATACAAGGAAGCTGCTGAAAAACTTTCAAGCCTTCCTCAGCTTCAACGAGATGTATATTTACCGCTTGGCAATTCTAAAGAATTGGCTGGAGATGAAAATCAAAAAGGTGATCTATTAAAAACAGATATATATAAATTATTGGATGCATTTGCTCATGTATTGATAAGATTGCCAAAGGAGAAGTTTCACAACGTTGTTCTTGATAGAATAGGTGTTAACGATAGAATATTGCAATTGGTAAAGCTGATTCAAAAAGATCAGGTTATCAGCATTGAAGACCTTTTTGATAAACCTTTAACACGATATAATGTGGTTATTACATTTTTAGCTGTTCTTGAGATGGTAAAACTTAAAATGGTAACAGTTGTTCAACCAGATTATAATTTAGCAATATGTATTAAGGGTGCAATGATGGATGTGGATGAAAAAGAAAAACTTCATTTAGTGGATGTAGAAAATGATAGTATATAGTCGATAGTCGTTGGTGTGTTTTGTCATCCCGTGCTTTCCGCCAAAGGCGGATCAGTGAGACACGGGATCCAGTAAAAAGAGGAGATCTTATGGAAGAGGTTAATTTAGAGATTTCAGAAGAAAATAAAACAAAAATAGAATTCTCAGAGCTTAAGGCTGCTGTAGAAAGTATTATTTTTGTTTCCGAGGAACCTATTTCTAAAAAGCAGTTGGCATCTATATTTGAGACTGAAGGCATAACTTCAGAAGATATTTCAGGATGTATAACTGCTATTAAAGAAGAAAGTAGTTGTAAGACAGACCGCGGATTGCAGCTTGTTGAAGTTGCTGGTGGATATCAATTCAGAACCAAAGAACAATGTAATAAGTGGATACAGAAGTTGTCTGTTCCAAAACCGGTAAGGTTGTCTCAACCATCTCTGGAAACATTGTCTATTATAGCTTATAGGCAGCCTATAATAAGATCTGAAATAGAGGAAATAAGGGGAGTCGATGTTGGTGGTGTATTGAAAACCCTTTTGGAGAGAAATCTCATATGTATTTTGGGAAGACGGGATGATGTTGGTCAACCTTTAATATATGGAACAACCCAGGCTTTTTTGGAACTGTTTTCTCTGAATGGTTTAAAAGATCTTCCGCCATTAACTGATATTGAAGAACTAGCAAGGCGGCGGGTGGAAGAGGAGAATAGAGCTGAATCATCAGAAGAAAAAGCTGCTAGCATAGAGACGCCTGATGATTTTGATCAAGAGGATGAAGATAATTTTGATGATGAAATAGTTGATGCACTAAGAGATGAAGACCATTATATTTTAGGTGATATAGAAAATAGTATAAAAGATTTAAGAAAACTGGAAAGAGAAATATTCCCGAAAGAAAAATCCGATGAAACCAATACAGAAGCACCACAAAGCCAAGATGGGCAGCCACAGGGGACCCAAGAGAACACCCAGCTTGAGGCAGAATCAACAGAAGATGCCAAAGAACAAAACGCAGACAATGTCTATCTTGAATCAGAAGATGAGGCTCCAGAAACTACTGGCACAAACTACTGAGTTGTCTCGAAGAACTTCTGAAAAAGCCATAGTAGATGGAATGGTTTTTGTTAATGGAGTTCAGGTCACCGAGCTGGGCACTAAAGTAAATCCAAACACAGATAAGATATTTTATCAGGGTAAGAGGCTGGAGCTATCTTCAAATCTTACCTATATTGCATATAGCAAACCAAGGGGAGAGTTGGTGACTAAAAAAGACCCCCAACAAAGAAAAACTATATGGGATAGATTAACTGAGTGGAAAAATTCTCTGAATTCAGCTGGAAGATTAGACTATAACTCAGAAGGTTTGATAATTTTAACAAATGATGGGCAATTAATAAATAAGCTGACCCATCCAAGCCATCCAATACCAAAAACATATGAAGTAAAGACACAGGGTCGACCAAGTGAGAAAGCTATTAAAAATTTGGCGCAAGGTGTTTTGCTTGATGATGGATTGACTATGCCGGCAGATGTGAGTTTATTTAAAACAGGCGAGCATACATCATGGCTTTCCATAACTATATATGAAGGTCGAAACCGACAGATAAGAAGAATGTGCGAGAAGGTTGGAATATTAATTTTGAGATTAAGAAGAGTGTGCATTGGTCCTGTTCAAATAGGGGCAATGAGGGCTGGTGAATGGAGACATTTAACAAAAAGTGAATTGAAAAACCTGCAAAACGTTAACTAAAACACCTTTTCTACAATTTCGAGCATTATTAAACATCAGGCTGAAAATGGATATTAAAACAATACAACAGATCTTAGAGATGGTTGAAAAAGGGAATTTAAGCGCAAAAGATGCTTTGGTAAGTTTGCGCAATCTTCCGTTTGAGGATTTAAAAGTGTGCAAGCATGATACTCATAGGGTTCTTCGCAATGGATTTTCAGAAACTATTTTATGTGAGGGTAAATCAGCAGACCACATAGTGCATATTGTTAAGAGCCTAATAGAGAAAAAAATGAATATATTGGCTACCCGTCTTGATAAAAAAGTTGCTGAGAGAATAAAAGCATCGGTAGAAGATGCTGGCATAATTGATTACCATTTGTTAAGCAGGACTTTAATTGTCAGATCAATGGGAATTGAAAAAATAACAGGCAGGATTGGTGTGTTGTGTGCTGGCACAGCTGATATGAGTGTGGCTGATGAAGCAAGCAGGACTGCAGAGTTTTTTGGAGCTTCAGTTGAGAAGTATTATGATATTGGAGTTGCTGGCATACATAGGCTGACATCTTGTCTTGAAAAACTACAGACACTTGATTGCGCTATTGTTGTTGCAGGTATGGAAGGTGCTCTTCCAAGTGTTGTTGGTGGCTTAATTCCATGCCCAATTATTGGTGTGCCCACAAGTATAGGTTATGGAGCTAACCTAAAGGGGTTCTCAGCATTACTCTGTATGTTGAACAGTTGTTCAGAAGGAGTGGTGGTAGTAAATATTGATAATGGTTTTGGCGCAGCATGTTCGACAATTCGTATTCTTAAATCTCTTTTACATAAAAAATAATTTCTATATACAATTATCTGCAAGTTATTCGCAAACACACGTGCCACATTTCTTAGATTGCTTTTGTGAAAAATTTTTTATAATAATTTTAATATAATTAAATAAAATTATTAAAAATAGTTTGACTATAATGCTTCAATTTTGTAAAATTACTATAGTTAAATAGTTAAACATTAAAACTTTTCAACAAAAGGAGGGGAGATGTTAAAGAAAAAGAAAGTAGTAAAAAAGAAAGTAGCGAAGAAAAAAGTAGCAAAAAAGAAATGCTGTGCAAAGAAAAAAAGATAGTTTAGATTTTGAAGAGTTATAACAGAACCCGTTGATATTTCGACGGGTTTTTGTTTTATGGGAATTAGGTTTGGTTATCAGGTAAGGCGCTTAACAAAAAACTCATCATTAGAAGATGGGTTTTTATCTTAATCGATCTTTTTATTTTGATTACTAAATTCCTATGAATCTTCCAAACGCAATAAGCCCTCGATCTATGGCACTAACAGCTCCATTGCTATGTCCTTATTATAATATGCACCGTCCAGTCTTGCGCTTATATGCTCTACACAGGGTCTTCTTGAAAAATGATATTACATCATATGATGGCGTAACATTGCCGTCCC
>CAZLRI010000125.1:0-7355 GCA_964561745.1 uncultured Pseudobdellovibrionaceae bacterium
ATCAGATATCATGGATATAGATATTTCTTTCCGATATTAGCGCTGGCAAGGTATTATAATGAAGTGTAATTAGATGTAATAAAGAAAATGTCATTCCGGACTTGATCCGGAATCCAGTTCCTTGAAGATTTTTCTGGATCCCGTGTCAAGCACGGGATGACGGCTTTTTCATAAATGATAATTTGTTTTTATTTTTTTCACACTTCTTTTTAAGATTCCTTAACATATTTGGGGCATTTGATTTAATTAATTCTTCAATTAACGAAGATGGCACCCACATTGTAGGTGTAATCTCCAGATGATAAATTACTTGTGTGGATTTTTTGTCAGAGCTTAGTTCCCAATGCCCGTCATTAGATTTCATATATCCACCATTTATCAGAGACCATGATATAAAATTTTTACTGATATTAAATTTCAGCCGGCATTTTATATCCAGCATTATATGAAAGACAAAATCCACCTCAGCAGTTTTGCTGGTTTGTTTTAATACTGATGCTTTTTTAACTTCTGGAAATAGTTTTGGATATGATTCAAAGTTGCAAACATTAGCAAATACAACATCCAGCGGCGCATTAATTTTTATTTTTTCTTCAACTAAAGGCATAGTATCGCTCCTTTAACTATTTAATTCCGCTCCCACTTTCAGCCAGAGGCTGATCCGTCTTTGGCGGAGTGGGAATGGGAAGGACAAGTGACCAACCTATCTGCCATATATGAGCTGCGAACCAATGGACCGCAGAACATCTTTATTCCAAGTTCTTCCCCTGCCCTTTTATATTTTTCAAATATATTTGGTTTAATATATTCTTTAACTTCATAAGAGGTTTTTCTTGGTTTAAGATATTGACCTATAGTGATAATATCACAACCGTTTAACTTAAGCTCGTGAATTGTTTCAAATACCTCAGCCTCTGTTTCGCCAAGACCAACCATGAATCCGGATTTAACAAAAGCCCTCATGTTTTTTTCAATCATATATTTTTTTGCGGATTTTAACATAAAAAGCGATAAATTATAAGAAGCCCTGTCTCTTATCTCAGGCGTTAATCGTTTAACAGTTTCAATATTGTGATTATAAATATCAGGACTTGCATCTAATACAGTATGCAACGAATCAAGGTTTCCGTTAAAATCAGGGGTTAGGACTTCAATAGTTGAATCAGGAAGCCTTTTCTGAACTGCTTTTATCGTTAATGAAAAATGATAAGCCCCTCCATCTGCCAGATCATCTCTTGTAACAGATGTTACTACTATGTGTTTTAGTTTTAGGTGAAAAGCTGCATCTGCAATTTGAACAGGCTCTTGTTTTTGTAAGTCCAAAGGTTTGCCTGATTTAACAGCACAAAATTTGCACGATCTTGTGCAGATATTTCCCATAATCATGAATGTTGCGGTATTTCTGGAAAAACATTCGCATATGTTCGGGCACTTGGCTTCCTCACACACAGTATGAATATTCTTATTCCTTAACCCATGCTTTAAGCTGTGGATTTGAGGATTGGAGTGCTGATTCTTTTTTAGCCATTCAGGTAATCGCATAAATATTTCGTTGTGCATCAGTAGTACGTCGTACTTCGAAAAAAGTAATTTTACACCAGTATTTTTTAAACGATGTACGACCGACGACCGACGCACAACGAACTTACCCAACAAACGCTAGATCAAGTTTCCCAGCCCATCTTATATTAAGAGTTTCCTTTAGTTTATGGTGTTCCGGTTTTCTAAGATCCGGATCTTCTTTTATTATTTTAAAAGCAGCTTCTCTTGCCTTTGATAATATTCCAATATCACGTCCAAGATCAGCAATTCTAAATGGCGGCAGCCCAGCTTGTTTTGTTCCCAGAAATTCTCCTGGTCCCCGAATGGACAGATCTACCTCTGCTATTTTAAATCCATCATTAGTTTCAACCATTATAGAAAGCCTTTTCTTTGCATCATCAGATCTTTTATAATCAGCCATTAATATGCAATATGACTGGTGTTCTCCCCGCCCTACCCGTCCTCTTAATTGATGAAGCTGCGACAGACCAAATCTCTCAGCATGTTCTATTACCATCACAGAAGCGTTTGGAACATCAACGCCAACTTCAACAACAGATGTTGTTACTAATATCTTTATAATTCCTTTTTTAAAGGAATCCATTGTTTTTTCTTTTAAGTCTCCTGACATCTTTCCATGCAAAAGAGCAACTTTAAATTCAGGCTCAAAAACCTCTGCCAATTGCTTAGCCATATCAGTTGCATTTTTCAGGTCAAGTTTTTCGCTTTCTTCAATTAGAGGATAAACTACATATATTTGCCTGTTGTTTTTGAGCTCAGACCGCATTCCATTATATAATTGCTCTCTTTGTTTTTCGCTGTATAGGCGCGTCAATACTGGTTTTCGACCCTTAGGCATCTCGTCAATAATTGACACATCAAGATCGCCGTAAAAGGTTATTGCCAAAGTTCTTGGAATTGGAGTTGCGGTCATAATCAGCAGATCAGGTCTTTTGTCAAAACTAGTTTTATTTAATATAGAAGCTCTTTGCAATACACCAAACCGGTGCTGTTCATCAATGACAACCAATCCTAATTTGCTAAATTTTACAATATCCTGAATTAAAGCATGTGTGCCTATAATTAGTGGTAAATCGCCATTAGCCAGAGATTTGTATATATGTTCCCTTTCTTCACCTTTAGTATTGCTGGTAAGTAAACCAAACTTTATTCCTGAATCAAATAAGAGTTTTTTTGTAGTTTCATAATGTTGTTCAGCTAGAATCTCTGTGGGCGCCATGATTGCAGCCTGATAGCCATTTTCTATTGCCTGCACAGCAGATGCCAAAGCAACTACAGTTTTTCCGCTTCCTACATCACCCTGCAGCAATCTGTTCATTGGGACAGGTTTTGTCATGTCTTCCCGAATTTCTTCTATAACCTTGGTTTGAGCTGAGGTGAGCTTAAATGGAAGAGAATTAATAAATTTAGTTAATACATCAGGCTTAAAAGCAAATGATATCCCCTGTTCAGCAGTTACCTTCCCTTTTCGAAACGCCATTCCAAGTTCTAGAAAAAAGAGTTCATCAAAGATTAATGCGCCATGTTCTTTAGAGGTGTGATTGTTGAGGGATTCAATGTTGGTGTCTGAAGATGGAAAATGCAGCATTTGCAAACATCGCCACGGGTCTTCTAAGCCATGTTCCTCAGCCATTGATTCAGGGAAAACCGGTTCAATCGCGTGGTTAAACAGATCCCATGCGTTTCTGATAATTTTACGCATGGTTTTCTGATAAATTCCCTCTGTTAAAGGATATACAGCTATTATTTGAGGCAATATCTCTCCAGCATCATCACCTATAATCTCAACCTCAGGATGTATAAAGTTGCAGGCTCCCCTGAAATCAGAAACATCTCCAGATAACTGAATCTTTGTGCCTATTTTAAACTTTTGGTCAAAATATTTCTGGTTAAAATAAAACCACCTTGCTCCAATTCGCCCGGTTTCATCTTCAACTACGATTTCATATATTCTTTTGCGCTTAAAACCCAGAAAAGCAACTCCGCTGGCTGCAATTATGCCTATAATAGTTTTATTTTTACCTGAAGAGACTTCATTTATTGGAGAGATTGACCGACGATCAATATAACGAATAGGAATAACAGATAAAAGATCAGCAGCTGTAAATATAGACATCTTAGCAAGTTTGAGAGCCAAAGCCGGTCCTACGCCTTTTACATACTGCACAGGAGTTGCTAAAGGATGTTTCTTTTCTTCCATAAAAAATTATAAAAAATATAAAAACCCGGAGAACTTTTGCTTCCCCGGGTTTTATTATATTGTTAGATCAAACCTTGCAAGACCCTATTCAATGACCGTGAATTCAGTGCGTCTGTTCTTAGCTCGACCTTTGGTTGTGTTATTATCTGCAATAGGTCTGCTTTCGCCATAACCAACTGCTATTAAACGATTCGGAGCAATACCTTTAGCTATTAGATACTCTCTGACTGAGTTTGCCCTGCGTTCTGAAAGTAACTGGTTATAAGCATCTGATCCTATCCAATCTGTATGACCTTCAACCCTAATCTTTTTAATCTGAGGATTGATCTGCAATAGATGTGCTACGTCATCTAAGATAGGATAAGATATTGGTCTGATTGTTGATTTATCAAATTCAAAATGAATCTTCTGGGTAATAATGATTTTTTCTTCTGCAACCACTTCAACCTCAACTGGTGGCGGAATTTCCACTACTTTCGGCTTTCTGTAATTTATTCCCAAAAGTATGCGAAGATCCGGCGACCCGATTCCAGTGGTAAGACCTCTTCCAGCGCCCAATGTTACGCCAAGCCCTTTGGCGGTTTTTTGAGGAGTAAATCTACCAGCTACAAGGACTTCAGCTGGGTTTTGAAGCTGGTTTTTAAAGAAACCTGATATAACACTTTCAGAATAAACTTCGCCGATTACTGCCCAAGAATCATTAATTCTAACATTAATACCACCGCCTAATTCAATTGTGTCATTTATAACAGCATTAGGTGTGTTAGTATCATAAACAGTGCGTTTGTAATTTCTGTAACCAACATTTAAGGCAAGAAATACACGATTTTTGATATCTGTATCAAATACGAGTTTTCCTCCAGGTGACCACATTCCATTGCCCAAAAAATATTGACTGGAACCAGTTGGCAGATAGATGAATGGAACAAGTGCCAAGCCCACATGATATCTTTCGATATCTAACAAACGAAATTTTGTTTCAACGCGGACATCGCCCATCTTTATTTTTAGATTTTGTTTTTGTACAGCTGCTGCTCTTACTGCAGGATCATAAAATGCTTCCCACCAAATCAAAGGCACGTTTACACCTGCTGAAAACCAGTCTGTAAAGCCAATAGCACCCTGAAAATCAGTCATTAAAAGATCATCAACTATTCCTCTGCGTCTGGCTCCTGTTGTATAAGCATATTCCAAAGGATGATAAGTATAGTTCGTATACATACCAACATTAAAATGCCATTGATAAAGGCTTTGCGACTGTTGAACTGTAATATACTTTCCAGCATCAGTTGCAGGGTTAAAGATAATAACATCAGCATTTTTGGGTTTTGCAAAACAAGGGATACTTATTAGCAAAATAAGTACGGTAAAAATAAACTTTTTCATGGGTTCTCCTCCAGATTGTTGAAATAATTAGGCATTGTATCCTTGCATCTGCAAGGACAACAACAAAATGAATGTTTTTTACCATTCATATTAAAAGGGATTTTAAGGATTAATGTTAAAAAGTCAATTCTTTTGATAGTTTATATGAAAAAACTGGAACAACTAAAAAAGTTGTTGAGGTAAAACCGGGGTCAGGTCTCTTTAAAAAACAAAATAGAGACCAGACCCCACATCATAACCTCAACTTTTTGAGAACTTACAAAAAAACCCCCTGTTTTTTACACAGGGGGTTTTGCTTAACAATTTATTTTCTACTTTCTTGATATCTTGAATCTTAATGCAAGAGTTCCTGAAATAGAAACCAGCATGATAAATAGTAGAACCAAAATTGCAGGAATATTTGGTTTGCTATCATTCATATCACACTTACAACCTGCATTTGAAGAGCCAGATACATAATATTGGGGGTTGGCTCCTATGAACGAACCAGGAACTACCTTAGGTGGCAAGGATTTTGTTTGTGGAAAATATGCCATTGCCCAGTTATAGACCTGATATTTTGGCCACTTAATTGCCTCAAAAAACTCAGGTGCGCAAACTCCATCTCTGCACAAATTAGCATTTTCAGCAGCTAACCTCAGGCGTTCTTGATATGGGATAGTAAGGAAAGAGTTCTCTGGTTCAAGTCCTGCTGAGTTTTCGCATGTTGCAAATGAGCAATATAAAGGCTGCACAGAAATGTCGGTATCAACCTGCATGTCTCCATTTAAACCAGCAGCTTTGGTTTCAGATTGAAGTGGCATTACCCGCATTCTTAAAACTTGATTTAATTCCTGTACGCCATTTTCAACATTGAAGCTCTTAACAAAATCTTGAGATACTGGCACAGCTTCGCTTATACTTAGGCTTAATGATGGATCAATATCAGCATTAAGGGTTGCTGCTTCAGATGCTGCAAGGGATAGATTTATATCACTTATTGAAGGTACGTCAGCTGCTTTGCCAAGCGAAGAGATTATATCTGACTGAAGCGGGAATAGAATCTCAGGTGTTGTTACATTATCTTCAACAGTTGGCAGATATACTGTTTCAAAGAAGTTTTTTGCAGTTGATCCAGAACGTTGAATTAATACCGCAGTTCCCGGATTTGCAACAATAGTGCGTGATATTGATGGATCTACTGAATCTGATACTACAGATGAGTCTTGAACCGCATATGTGATTCTCATAAAAGCTTCTGATTCACACATAATATCATTATTAAGAAGACCTGGTACCACAGCTCTAAAGTCACCATTCATAGTCTCTATGCTTTTAATTGCCACAGGACTTGAGCCACCCATGCATTTAATAACAGCTATAGGCTGCATTGAACCATCATCTATTACAGGAGGCTCAGGTGGTACAGGAGGCTCAGGTGGTACAGGAGGTTCAGGAGGTACAGGAGGTTCAGGTGGTTCAGGTGGTGGAGGTGGTGGCCATGGATGTACAATAATACTATTTAGTCCATAATTCTTAATCACAGTGATTTCGCGTTTTCCGGGCATAGTCTGTCCGCGCGGAAATCTAAAGTGGCTCATAACAGGAACTTCATAGCTAGTCCCATCAATAGTTACTTCCACGTTTTCGATTTCATCTGCATGAGCTTCTTTGATAAAATCTATTTTATCTATTAATCTACTAAACCACCCTTGCTTATTATTAAGAGTGCCTGCATCTGCATTATTATCATCACTCGGTGCAGCATCTTCCTCTAATTGCTGTATCATCAGGTATATAATCGGTTTCATTAAAATAGCAGGCAGCTGTTCTGTGTCATCTGAAAAATAAGTTCTTATAACTGGAATTGCTTGTTGAATCTCTTTATCAGTTAATCCAAGCTGTTGCAGAAACAGTACTATATATTTAGTTGGAATAGGCTCGGTTTGCACTTCTCCTTTTTGGCTTGCAGTAGTTTGTACAATTGACTGAGCAGGTATTAATGAAGAAATAGCTGCTATAATCTTTGTCTTTGAATCATATATCCTGTCTGCTTTATAACCAAAGTCTGATCTAAAAGACCTGTCATCATCACCAGTTGAAGATCCATTATCTTTTTTTGCCTGTGGAGAAGGCATTAATGGTTTTAACGGCACTTGTTTTATTGAATTATCATCTAATAAAGAGCTGTCACTGTCAGTTTGAGGGTCTTCAATAGTAGGCCCTT
>CAZLRI010000126.1:0-7339 GCA_964561745.1 uncultured Pseudobdellovibrionaceae bacterium
CCGCTGTCATTATATCTTAATTCTCAGTGAAACTGGTATTGACTTTGGGGAGGGGGTGCAGTTTAAGGAGGGGTGTGTCTTGGGCTCAAGATATTGCATCTCAAAAAGCTCATGGACACTGGGAAAAAGATTGAATCTTAAAAATAACGCGATTTTTGCTGAAATTTGAAAAAAACTGAAAATTTTTTCGCCCCAAAATCGCAACAAATATCCGTAGTTACAGCTTAGTGTCGGATTGTGGAGTAAAAAACACGCAACTTTTCAGGTAGCACAGCCGATAATAAATATATCAATACATTTTAAAAATTGGAGGAACTATGAAAACATTGGTTAGCAAATTTATTATTTTCAGTATGGGGGTTGGTATCATAATCAGCTCGGGTTGTGGAGGTCAAATACCGTTTGGTAGCAACTCCAACGAAATTGTACCTGAAGATAATCCAGTAGATAATCCAGTAGATAATCCAGTAGATAATCCTGATGATACGGTTGTTAATGATTTAAGCGTTACTCTCCGATTAGTGCGAAATGATGGAACACAGTTGAAGCTTTCTGATAGACCGATTCCTTTAAGAGATGATCTTGAAATTACTTTTTCCGAACAGATGGATGCAGATTCAGTAATTGCAGCTCTTTCTGTGACAGATCCAAATAATGGCGCATTGGAATGGGCTTCAACGTGGAACGAAGATCACACTGTTTTGCGCCTGCATTTTGTGCATAATTTTTTATATCGCAGCATTTATACAGTTCGTATAACAACTGATGCTAAAATAGCAGATGGGAGAAATCTGGAATCAGATGTTACGGAGAGTTTTACTACAATGACTAAAAACGACATGAACGGTGATGGTCGTTCTGATGTTGCGGTGGGAGCTCCAAGGGTAGAGATCAATTCTAGTTCACCCGGAGAATCCAAAGGCAGGGTGTATGTTTACGGCGGGGGCAAATTATCTGAATTATCTGAAACACTTCCTGTAATGGAAGCAGATGATGGTGCTCTTCTTGCAGAGATAAATACAGATGATTATGATCAACTTGGGTATTCTGTTGCTTTTGCTGGTGATGTTAATGCTGATGGATATGCTGATTTGCTTGTTGGAACATATATAGACTCATCCTTTGCAGGCAAGGCTTATCTTTTCTTGGGAAGAGCAGAGCCATTTGGAATCGTTTTGGTTACTGCTGCTGATGCTATATTTGATGGAATTGAGATGCATGATTTGTTTGGCAGTGCTGTTGCTGAAATAGGCGATTTAAATGAAGATGGATATACAGAAATTGCAATTGGTGCTCCTCAAGTGGGGTCAATTTCAGGGTTATTAAATGGGGCAGTATTGGTTTACAGAGGAGAGACATTGCATGGTACTGTCACGGCTGATATGGCTCATGTTCGTATTGATAGCACTTTAGTTGATGATCAGGATGGTCAGTTTGGCTCTTCTATCGCAGGTATAAGCGATGTTGGTATTGTTGGTATCCCAAATCTTGTTGTAGGCTCACCCTTGTTTAGCACTCCCAGTATAGGAATAGTAAATCGAGGTGCTGCTTATTTATATGATGGCAGTGCTTTGTTTGCGAGTTCAGGGGTTGTAGCGTCAAATAGTTCAAATATAGCACTAGTGCGTGTTTTAGGAACAGTAGCTGGTAGCTATTTGGGATCTTCTGTTTCAGGAATCGGAGATCTTGATGGTGATAATGTACCTGATTTTATGGTCTCGTCTCCTATAGATGTTTCATTAACCGGTGCGGTATTTATCTTCAGTAGTGCTGATTTTAGCGAACTGCATGATCCTATGGTTTCTATAGGAGCTTCTTTAAGTTATTATGCAAAGCTTGAAACTGTACTTTCAAATGGAGATAAAATTTCTATAGCTGGCATGGGTGATATTACAGGTGATGGTGTTCCTGAAGTAATTGTAGGTTTGCCAGGAGCAAACACCACAACAAATCCTCTTCTGGAGCCTAATGGAACTGTTTATATAGTAAGTGGAGAACGTATTAATACCTTGCTCACAATAAATATTGAAATGGATGTGGATGGTGCATTGTTAAAACTTCGCGGAGAAGCAAATCAATCATTTTTAGGCGCTGCTGTTGCTGGCTTGGGTCAGGTTGATGGTGATGAAACACCGGATTTCTTAATTGGTGCAGCTTCAGATGACAGCTTAATTCCATCTGTAACTGAATCAGTATATGTTTTTAGCGGAACAGATATCGCTGGAATAGGTGCGTTGACTGATTCGTTGATCACAATAGAAAGAACTGTTGCTGGTGATAACTTTGGTTTTGCAGCTGCTGGAACATATTATTAATAAAGGAGTCTGAAATGAAAAATAAAAAAGGGGCGATGATCTGTTTCTTGGCTTTGCTTATGTTAGTGCCTGTTTTATCAGAGGCAAAACATAATGCAGATGTTATTTCCTTTAATCCTGTTACTGATGGGGGACGTAATATTACGTTGCATCAAACCGAGACACTTAAAAAATGGCAGTATAATTTTGGAACCATGTTTGATTATGCTTATAAGCCGCTTGAATATGCTGATAATTCAGGTAATCGCAGGCGAGGCATTGTAGATAATCTGTTTGTAGAGAATTTTTTTGGTGCTGTTGGTTTTACGAATTGGTTTGAAGCTGGTATTAACTTGCCGGTTGTCTGGCTTGAAACCTATTATAATCTTAATTCAGGAGCCCTTAATGTTCCGGAAGAAAATTTTTATGGTCATTTGGGAGACCTTCGTTTAGAAACAAAGTTCTTGCTTCCTAAGATTGAAAATTTCCCAGTACGGTTTGCATTAGTTCCATTTATGTATTTTCCAACTGGTGATAGCGATCATCTTTTGGGAAATGGTATGTGGTCACCTGGTATTAAGCTGGCTATAGATGGAGCGATTAAAGATCGTGTTTGGCTTACAGCAAATATTGGATACAGGAATTATATGCATACAAGATATGATAATAATGCGCCTGATGCTGTAATAGATGATACGTTAGAGCTGGGTGGTGCGGTACATGTTAAAGTCACGAAAGAATGGTCGGTTATCGGAGAAATTTATTCAGAAGAGGTAATATCTGCTTTTTTTGAGAATAGCTTGCAAAATCCTGCTGAAATTATCGTTGCTGGCCGTTATACACCACAAACAGAGAAACTTAAGGGGCTTTCTGCAACTTTTGGTGTAGGAACCGGTATTAGCAGAGGACTTGGCTCTCCGGATTTAAGGTTGTTTGCTGGCTTGCAGTATAGGCGTCCTGAAAAGGTCGAAAAAGTTAAAAAGGAACTTGCTGTGCTAAGACCTGATCGTATTGAAATCACAGACTGCATTCATTTCGAGTTTAACAAATCTGTAATAAAAGAAGAATCTTACTCTATTTTGGATGCGGTTGTGCAGGTTATGGTTAACAATCCTCAAGTTAAACTTGTTAGAGTAGAGGGACATACTGATTGGATAGGGTCTGACAGTTATAATCAAAAACTTTCTGAACAGCGGGCTAAGGCTGTACATCAATATTTGATTGAAAAAGGTGTTTCAACAGAAAGGCTTACATATAAAGGTTATGGAGAATTCAAGCCAATTGCTGACAACAACACAACACAAGGTCGTGCATTGAACAGAAGAACCGATTTTATTGTTGTGGAGTAAAATACAACTATTTTTAGATGTAGGATTTAAAACAAAGGCAAAATCTATTTAAGGGTTTTGCCTTTGTTATATCTTAAACGTAAAACGATCAAAATGCTGTGGACAATTATTTTGATGTAACATAGTTTGTATCCTTCAAATAAGGAGGATATATATGGAACATTCTGGATCAAAAGGTTTGCCGGAAAATGCCTATACTGAATTAGCAAAAGGGGAAAAATATCTACCGGTTGTTCCGTCAGAAAAGATTCTTCCAGAAGTTTCTCTTCGATCTGTATTCTGGGGAATATTATTTGGAATAATATTTAGCACTGGCACAACATTTTTGACGCTCAAAATTGCACAGGGAATGGAGGCAGCAATCCCGATTGCAATAATTGCGGTTGGTCTTTCGTATCTATATAAAAGAAAAAGCTCGATTCTTGAAAATGTGATGATCCAGTCAATCGGATCTGCAGCTCCTGCAGCTGCAGCTGGAATAGTTTTTGTTATCCCTGCTCTATATATATTAAAGCTTGATGCTTATGCCTCTTTTTTCACAATCTTTTTTGCATGTATTGCAGGCGGGCTTTTGGGCATAGTCTTTCTTATTCCATTTAGAAAACATTATGTAAGTGAGATGCACGGTAAATATCCTTTCCCAGAAGCCACTGCCACAACAGAGGTTCTTGTTGCAGGAAAAGAGGGCGGAGAGCATGCAAAGGTTTTGCTATATTCAGTGATTATAGGTGGTGTTTATGATTTTATGTCCATGACGCTTGGTGCATGGCGGGAGGTCTTTACAACAAAACTTATTCCAAGCCTTTCTCTTTTTACAGATAAGTTAAAAATGATCTTTGATTTAAATACCGGAGCTGCTGTTATTGGCATGGGATATATCATAGGCATAAGATATTGCTTAATTCTTGCTGCATCGTCATTTCTTTCCTTTATAGTTTTAGTCCCACTTGTAGCCCATTTTGGCGCGAATATGATTGGGGTAGGAGATAAGCTTATTGGTGAGATGAGCGCAGGCGAGATATTTTCTAATTATGTAAAGTTTATTGGCATAGGTGTTATAGCAATGGCAGCTATTCTTGGTGTCTTAAAGTCTTCAAAGATCGTGGTTGGAGCTATTAAAGAAGGTGTAAAGGAGATATTTAAGAGCCATTATGAAAAAGGTCTTACACCAAGAACAGGCAAAGATATTAAAATGTCTGTTTTATTAGTATTGCTTATTGCAGGCATAGTCTCTGTATTTGTTTATTTCAGAAGTTATGCGTTTGAAGGGGTCCTGAACGCAAATGTATTTAGTTTTATTTCTCTTTTGCTTATCACAATTATTTCATTTCTTTTTACAACAGTTGCTATTTGGTGCATTGCGGTCACAGCAAGAAACCCGATTTCAGGCATGACAATTGTGACACTTGCAATATCAAGTTTATGTATTTTGGCTTTTGGATTAGGTGGCGCACCTGCTTTAGCTACAGTTTTAATTATCGGTGCTATTGTTTGCACTGCACTTGCTGTTTCAGGCAGTTTTATTTCAGATCTTAAGGTTGGTTACTGGATCGGATCAACACCAAGAAATCAGGAAAGATGGAAGTTTGTGGGCATATTAACCGGTGCGGTTGGCATTGCCTTTGTTGTTATTATTCTGAATAAGGTTTATGGATTTGCTCCAGACAGCCCAAATCCTTTGCCAGCACCTCAGGCAAATGCAATGGCAGCAGTGGTTCAGATGATGATGGGTAATGGTCATGCTCCATGGCTTATGTATGCTTTAGGTGGTATTCTTGCAATACTCTTTGAGATGATGGGCATTCCTCCTCTTGCAGCAGGTCTTGGAATGTATCTTCCAATGAATCTTAATATGTCTGTTCTGGTCGGTGGGCTTCTTTCTCATTTTGTATCTACATCTGGCAAAACAAAACAGCTTGGTAAAAAAAGAGGGGATAAGGGGACTCTTATTGCATCAGGTTTTATTGCAGGTGGTGCTGTAATGGGAGTGTTTGGCGCAATATTAATGTATATTCAGCAGACAACCGGCAAAGTATTTTTACCGGATTTTGGTTTTGGTGGAAATGTGATGTCAGGTAATATTATTGCACTTTGTGGTGTTGCTTTTTTATCTATGTTTATATTATGGGATACATTGAGGGTGAAGTGAGCGATGGGAGATGAGAGATGGGTGATGTGCGATGAGCGCACATCGCACAACGAAAAGAGGTTTGTATGTCAAATCATGAAACATTATTAGACCGGTTTTTGAAATATGTAAAAATAGATACTCAGGCTGTGCATGATATGCCGCAGATGCCAAGTTCAAAAGGTCAACTTGAATTAGCAAAGATTGTTATTGAGGATTTAAAACAAGCAGGAGTTCAGGATATAAAATTAACAGATGATGGTTATTTGCTGGGCACTATTCCTTCCAATATTCCAGAGGATAATCCAGCATATGGAAAGGTTCCTGTAGTTGGTTTTCTTTCGCATTTTGATACAGCTGCAGAATGCTCTGGCAACAATGTAAAACCGCAAGTTATTAAGAATTATAATGGCAAGACAATTACATATCCAGACAACTCCGAGATTTTTTTAACAACAGAAGATGACCTGCACCTTAAAGATTGTATTGGCCATACGATTATTACAGCTAGCGGCAAAACGCTTTTAGGAGCTGATGATAAGGCTGGGATAGCTGCAATAGTAGAGATGTCTCATAGGTTTCGCGACCATCCTGAAAAACTTCATGGAAAGATACGTATTGTCATTATTCCTGATGAAGAGATCGCTGTTGGCGCTGCCAAACTTAATCTAAAAGAGTTTGGAGCTGATGTTGCATATACAGTTGACGGAGAGTGGCTGGGTGAAATTGATGTAGAATCATTTAATGGTTTTAAGGGAAAGGTTTCAGTGCAAGGTGTTGCTGCATTTCCCGGTTATGGAAAGGGCGTATATTTAAATGCAACAAAGGTGCTTTCTAATTTTGTATCTTTAATGTCTGAAAAACATTGGCCTGAAAATTGTGAAGCAAGGCAAAGCATTTGGTGGGTGGATGGATTTAAGGGCGAGGTTGATAAAGCAGAGATGACGATTTTTCTAAGATCATTTGATCTTGAAGATATAGAGGAACATAAGAAGCTGCTTAATAATATTAAAGAAACGCTTCTTCAAAAATATGCAAAAGCCAAGATAGATATAGCAATTGAATCTTCATATAAGAATTATAAATATGAGCTGGATAAAGATAAGAGAATAGTTGAATATGCAGAAGATGCTGTAAAAAGAGCAGGTGTTAACCCTCATCAGAGTTCAATACGCGGGGGAAATGATTCATGCCACTTGTGTTTTGCAGGTTTGTTGTCTACAAATGTATTTGCAGGTTTTAGAAAGATGCATTCTTTAAAAGAATGGACATCTTTTCAGGTAATAGAAAAATCAGCAGAAGTGATTACAGAGCTTGCATGTGTTTGGGCAGAGAAGACGATGTGCGGTAAGCGATGTGCGCATATCGTCCATAGTTAAAACCAAAGCAACGATACGCAGTTTTTAACGATGTATAGCTCCCGCAAAACAAAATGACCGATTGTAGCAATGGGAGGTGGTTTCACCCAGAAAGGTTGTCAAGGGGTTCACCCGCTTCGCGGCGACGAAAGTCGCCCTTGACAACCTTTCTGGGTGAAGCAAAATGTCCCCTAATGGAGGTGAATGGAG
>CAZLRI010000127.1:0-7285 GCA_964561745.1 uncultured Pseudobdellovibrionaceae bacterium
GGGGAGATGCCGGCTGTAATATTAATGGAAGCTGTTTTGCGGTTAATCCCGGGAGTTATTGGTAATAACCGGTCTTTAGAGGAGGAGTCATTTGAAGGGGATCTCCTTGAATATCCACAATATACAAGACCTGAAGTCTTTCGTGGAGAAAAAGTGCCTGATATACTGCTTTCCGGGCATCATGCTGAAATTGCTAATTGGAGAAGGCAGAAAGCCATTGAAAGAACTAAAGAAAGAAGACCTGATCTTGTTGACAAAAGTTCTAAAAAAGGTTAACAGAGCGCGCCTGTAACGGTTTTAAACAAAAATTGGAAAAGGTAGATTGGAGTCTAAAATGGATGCAGTACAAAATTTTGTAAATAAATCATTAAAGAAAAACATCCCGGATTTTCGACCCGGAGATACTGTCGCGGTTTACACAAAGATTAAAGAAGGTGATAAAGAGCGCATTCAGGTCTTTCAGGGGGTAGTTATAGTAAGGCGTAGGGGTGGCATTAACTCCTCTTTTACAGTTAGAAAGGTTTCTTATGGCGTAGGAGTTGAGAGAGTGTTTCCAACACATTCCCCATTGGTTGAAAAAATAGAGGTTGTTAGTCGGGGTAAAGTGCGCCGTTCACGTTTATATTATCTGCGTGATTTAAGTGGTAAGGCAGCCAGAATTAAAGATAGAGGTTATGAAGGAATATTAACAGGCGCAGTTGAGGAAGTTCCTGAGAGCAATTCTGAGTTGGGGGAGGATGAAACAAAGAACACTGATATCCCTGCCAAAGGATAGCCTAACTTTTTTTGAAAAACGCCTTTATAAAGATGGAGTAGATCTTGTTGCTGGAATTGATGAGGTGGGGCGTGGATGTATTGCCGGACCAGTTGTTGCCTCAAGTGTTATCTTGCCAAAGAATTGTGACATACCTAAGCTTAATGATTCAAAACAATTAACAAAAAAACAAAGAGATTATTTTTATAATCTTATTACTGATATTGCCGTAGATTGGTCTATAGCATTTGTAGATTCTCTTGAAATTGATCGAATAAATATTTTAAGAGCCTCTCTTAAAGCCATGCTGCAAGCTGTATCTCAGCATAAAATAAAGCCACAATTTTTACTAATAGATGGCTTGCAAAAGATTGATAGTGAACTTCCTCAGCTTGCTTTGAAAAAAGGGGACAGCAGGAGTTTGTCCATAGCAGCTGCTTCAGTTATGGCTAAGGTAACAAGAGACAAATGGATGGATAATCTGGATGATCTTTATCCGGGTTTTACATTTTCCACACATAAGGGGTATTGCACTAAAGCGCATATAAGAGAATTGGCTAAATATGGAGTAACTCCGATACACAGAAAAACCTTTCGACCAGTAGCATTAAAATGCACTTGAGTTTTATAATACTAACTAATAGTTACTTGTCTTATGAAGAAAAAAATAAAATCAGCAGAAAATGTGGAAAGATCAGATAAGCTGCAATATCATATTGGGCTTAGACCAAAGGATGTAGTAAATAATATTCTTCTTTGCGGCGATCCTGCTAGAGTTAAGCTTGTTGCAGAGGAGATGTTGGATGATGTGAGCGAGGAAATATCTCATCGTGAGTTTTTTACAGTAACAGGAAAATGGTGTGGAGTTCCTGTTACTGCTATGGCAACAGGCATGGGTCCTGATAACATGGAAATAGCTGTGATTGAGCTTTCACAAATTGTTAAAAACCCCACATTCATAAGAGTTGGTTCATGCGGTGCTATTAATAGAAACATAGGTTTGGGAGATCATATTATTACAACTGGTGCGGTTCGACTTGAGAATACTTCAACATCTTATGTTATGGATGGATACCCTGCTGTAGCTCATCATGAGGTTGTTCTTGCATTGCTTGAAGCATCTGGGAGGCTCAATGCCAAATCGTTTCTTGGAATAACAGCAACAACATCTAGTTTTTATGGAGGGCAGGCAAGAAAGATTTCTGGTTTTCCTATAGTAAATGAAAATTTAGTTGAGCAACTTGAAAAAATGAATGTATTGAACTTTGAGATGGAAACATCTTGTCTGTTAACACTTGCCAGCCTTGCCAAATTCAGGGCTGGTACGATTTGCTTTTCAATGGATAACCGTATCAAAAATACTTTTATTGATGACAGAAAAAAAATAATTTCAGAAAAAGAATGCTTAAAGATTGGCTTAACTGCATTTGAAGTTTTGCATAAAATGGATCTTGCAAAAAAGAGATCTGAACATTGGATTCCATCTATGGGGATTTAAAACCAGTAGTCGTTAGCCTTCTTTTCCCACCCCCTTGTGGGGAGGGCTGGGGAGGGGGAGAAATTTTTATGACACATTATAGCGGCAGATATTCAGGGTGGGTTGAAGTTGTTTGCGGTCCAATGTTTTCAGGTAAAACAGAAGAACTGATAAGGCGGCTAAGGCTTGTTCAGATTGCCAAACAAAGGATACAAATTTTTAAACCTCTAATAGACAACCGTTATCATGATACCTGCATTAGTTCACATAATGATCAGAAATTCCAGTGCACGCCTATCTCAGATGCTAAACAAATAATAGATGAGATTAATGACACAACCCGAGTTGTTGGAATAGATGAAGCCCAGTTTTTTTCTGATGAATTAGTGGATGTATGTGAAAAATTAGCAAATAGAGGCATTCGTGTAATTGCGAGCGGATTGGATCAGGACTATTTAGGTAAACCATTTGGACCAATGCCAAAGCTTTTAGCTATTGCAGAATCGGTTTTAAAATTAAAAGCAGTTTGTATGGTTTGCGGCGGAAGTGCCACTAAAACACAAAGATTAACAGCAGATACAGATCAGGTAGTGGTTGGTTCAGGTGAATGTTATGAAGCAAGATGCCGCGCATGTTTTGATCCGGATTTAACTCTTGAGTTATCCAAACCAGCAGTACCTGTTTCAAAAAAGGTCAAGACAGAGGCATTTATGCCGCGGTAGACACGCGCTTATCCACCGCTTCGTCACAACAACTTGTGACGAAATGCGGGCTAAAGGTGGTCTCATTCAATGAAATTTTCCATCTCCCAATGTAAAATGACTTAAAAAAGGAACATAAAATGTCTGTCAATAAAGAACATTTCGGAAAAACACTATCTGTCGATGACCTCATTCAATATCAGACAGGATCGGTTGTTAGTCGTGAACTTATCAAGAAGGATACGGGCACTGTCACGATTTTTGCCTTTGACAAGGGGCAGGGGTTAAGTGAACACACAGCTCCTTTCGATGCCCTCGTTCACGTGCTGGATGGTCAAGCGCGTATTACGATAGGAGATCAAACTCATAATGTAAGTAGTGGTCAGACGATCATAATGCCGAAAGATATTCCCCATAGTGTTCAAGCGTTGATGCGATTCAAGATGATGTTGGTGATGATAAGGTAAGGTAAGGTAAGGTAAGGTCGCCTTCCCTAAGGCGATTGACCGTGTCAAGAGAAACACTTTGCGTTAAATGTGGTGGCAATCAGAATAATGAAAAATTATTTATCATATTAACCTCCAACAAAAGCTTCAGCCAATGGAACGAAATTTTTGGGGAGTTTTACATTGAAATTGATATATACAACCAACGCCGTTGAAAGCTTTAACAGCAGGCTTGAAGTGTTTCCATGTCAAAAATTTTTAGATGATCTCTGGAATGGAAAACTTGGTGTATGAAGTTTAGAAATTAACTCCTTCCAACTTCAGTAAAAACTTTTTGAGTTTAAGCGGACCGGAAAATCCGCCTATTGTTCCGTCTGAGCAAATAACCCTGTGGCATGGGATGAGTAAAGGAACAGGGTTTGCTCCGCATGCATTTGCTGCAGCTCGAATTGCTTTTGGATGATGGATTTGTTTGGCAAGCCATGCATAACTTCTTGTCTCTCCTTTTGGTATTTTTTTTATCTGGAGCCATATCTTTTTTTGAAATTCAGTTCCGTTTGACAGATCAAGCTTATTTTGTGGAATTTCTTTTCCGCGCTTCTTTGTTTTAAGTATAATTTTTTTATTTTCCGGTATTAATTTCAAAAAAGCTTGTTTTGTTGTGCCAATGCCTATTTTAAAAATACCTTTGGAACTATGTGCAACGTAAAAACGCCCAATTGTTATGTGATTATATTCTTCTATAATAATATTTTTCATAGATGGTTACTTTATTGGATATCCACATTAAATACCCAATCTTTAATTTAGATATAATGATTTTTTATACACCAAGCTTTTCTTTCCAAAGATAATCTAAAAATTTTTGCCATGGCATAACTTCAATCCATTTGTTGATCATCTTTTCCTCTGCTTCCATAGAGACAATGATATGCCTTTTTGCTGGCTGGTCTTCTTTTAAAATTTTTAAGGGGTAGATATCTCCCTCATGCACCTTTTTTGTCCCTTTAATTTCAAGCGCCACTTCTTTGTTGCCAAGAATAAAATCAACTTCTTGTCCTGAGCAGGTTCTCCAAAAACTTATCTCCATCTCAGGATTTCGATATGCCTGATATGCCTTCAGCTCCATCAAAATAAAATGCTCAAAAGATTTTCCAAATTCAGAGCTTCCTATAACAGGTGTTCTTCTTGCTAAAAAATTAGCAACACCAACGTCAAAAAAATAAAATTTTTCTGTTTCTATCATCCTGCGCGTATTGGATTTTGTCCATGGGCGTATTCTAAAACCAAGATATGTATCCTCCAAAATATCGAAATATGTGCGTACCACTTTAGGAGACACCCCAGCTTCGCGCCCAACATTGGTATAATTTAAAAGTTCGCTGCTTGTAATAGATGCAACTCTCAGAAATTCGCTGAACGCAGGAATATTTCTCACAACCGCTTCTGAAGCAATTTCCTCTTTAAGATAATCAGCTATATATGCTCTTAAATCTTCAACTGGATTTGATGACAAAAAATGAGGAGGCAATAGCCCTGAGAGCATTATTTTTTCAATATCTATTTTATCCACTTCTTTGTAAGACAAAGGCGTCATGATTCTTCTCCATGCCCTTCCACCCAGCAGATTTGCATGACCGCGCCTTAATTTTCTTGCAGAAGATCCGGTCAGCAAAAAATAGACCTTGCTATTTTCTATCAACCAATGGACCTCGTCTAAAAGAGAAGGTACTTTCTGAACTTCATCGATTACAACTTGTCCTTCATAGTTCATGAACCGCTCGCGTAACAGAGAAGGTCTTGAAGAGTATTCTGCAAATACGTCGGTTTTTAAAAGATCAATAAGAGGTGCGTCTTTCAAATGATGAGTGATCCAGTATGTTTTGCCGGTTTTGCGTGGTCCCCATAAAAAAGCTGTTTGTCCTTTGGGGAGTTTTAAGTCAATAAACCTGTTGATAATTTTACCCATATAGACATTTTATCCTGATAAAATGCCCTATGTCAACTTATTATTTTTTATGTTAGTGCATTATAGCGTTCGAAGTCGCAAATTATTATTCTTGTTACACCTTCTTGTTGTGAAAATTTATTAAATAAAACTAATAATATCAATTAATTACACCTATTTTAGGCTAAGAAGATTTCAAAGCAACTTTGGCAGTTCAAATGCCGATAATATAAATAGATGGGCGGTAAGCGATGAGAGATGAGCGATAAGAATCCCCCTTTTTGAGACTGTGTCGCAACTGCTTTTTGTTGTCATCCTCGCCCCCGACAAAAACACTCGAGGATAAACTCCAGCGGGGATCCAGAACGTGTTGATTTTACTGGATTCCTGCCTGCGCAGGAATGACAAAAAAGAGCAAAAAAGCAATTACGACACAGGCTCTTTTCTAAGGGGGGGGGAAAATCAATTATCGTTCATCTCTCATCGCACAACGATAATAGCGGGGTGATATTCGAAAGGTTTTCAAGGAACTAGATTCCGGATCAAGTCTGGAATGACAAAGATTGGAGGAAATTTATGTTTTCTATTGGAGAGCCAAGAGTGCCACTGCCAACAACATCCAGAGCATCAATAGAAGAATTTTTTGATCGATCTAACATAGATAATAGACCAATTCCTTCATTTACAATTCATATGCCTGATCATGCTTGGATTACTATTCATGTAAATCCTGATTTTTATATGCAATCTAATTATAGTTCCTTGATAAGTGCATTGTCAGGACCATATGGAGCTGAATATTTTCGACAATGGTTGCAAAATGGAACGTTAACTACTGTAGCTGAATCTGGACTTGGATATAATGAACGTATTTTTTTGGCACGATATCAAGGATCAGCATATATTCAACCTGACCAGATTCCTACACCAATTTATGTTCAGGTTAGCCCAGATTATAACAGAGCTATGGGAGCACGAAATTTTGCATCAGATCCTACACAATATGAATCAATGAGAGATTGGGCTGTAGATCAGAATAATGTTCGCATAATTCATCCAGAAGGGTTTCAACCACCTGATCACTATCCTCCACTTCCTCAAGAGATTCAGGAGCGTATTCTTGTCATTTTACGAGAACAACAAGAACATGAAAGACAAATGGCATATGGAAGAGCTGATCGTGCGCTTGAAGAATTTCGACATCAACAAGATGGGCGTGCAAATCGAGCGGCAGAATCTGCTAACTTTGCTGCAATAATGGATCCTCTGGCTGATGAGGGGATAGATGGTTTACCAATAACACATTATAATTTAGATATGTTAGAAGTGCCTGATTTTAGGATCAATTTACAAGGAGGAGATGGGATACGTGTTAATGTGAATCCAAATTTTTGGAGAACTCCAATAAATCCGAATTTTCCAAACCAAACTTATAATTTTCGTTATATGGTAAGTGCATTGTCAGGACCATATGGAGCTGAATATTTTCGGCAATGGTTGCAAAATGGGATGTTAACTGTAGATGAATCTCGTCTTGGACAAGAGGGACGTAATTTTTTGGCACGATATCAAGGTCAAGAATATATTCAACCTAACAGAATTCCTCCGCCAATCTGTCTTGAAATTAATCCAGCAACAGGTCGAACTCATATTGTTATTCATAATCATAATATTGTGTTTGCAGCCAGTAGCAATGAATTGAGGATATTAGAAAGAGGAAGGGTCGACATAAGATATATAAACAATGATGTTGGTGTGGATCATCCGCACGTAGCTGGTGGCGGAGTTGTTCGACGACAAGGTCCTATGGAGAGAAGTTTTAGACGAGGGGGTGATCCTTTGGCGCCATTGGGCGAGGGAGATCCTATAGCATCACGATTGGGAACTGATGATCCTTTTGGTGCTTTTTCATCAAGAGGACCATCAGATGTTAGCATGGATTCTCCTGCTCGTAGAATG
>CAZLRI010000128.1:0-7276 GCA_964561745.1 uncultured Pseudobdellovibrionaceae bacterium
CTTTTAAACAACAGGTGGGGCAAGGAGAGTATTTCATCTCTACAAATGGCTCAGTCGTGACATATGTTGCTTGGAAGTTTTGTCGAAAACAAGATCTAAAAAATCCAGCAGTGGTAATCTATTATCAAGATGGACATTCGCAGAAATATTCTTATAAACAATTAAGTCAGCCTCGAAAATATAAATTAGGTGAAGTAGGGCCAATCGGTGATTTTTGGCGCATCTGGCGAGATAAAGCTTATGTGAAAAAAGATAAATTGTTTATCGAAACAACTGGGAAACCAATACAGCAAATGTTTTTGAAAAATGATCCAACATGGCCAAAGACTGTAAACCAAGCTGTTCGCCAATTGTATGCAGAGATGAAAGAAGATGATTTAACAAAAATCCAACAGACCAAGAAAGAGAATCTGATTCAATTTCATCTTAGTTTAGGCATGTATATTAGAAATGAATTTGGCATGTGGCAGGGGAATTATGCTCTTGTTGAAGCTACCAGCAAAGACCATCCAGATGATGCAGCCATGGTGATTATTGAAAATCTGTGGCAAGTACTGCAGGAAGTCAAAAAAATCGAATGGAACGGTCAAGCTACTATTGAGAAAGATGGCACCATTGTAATCCAGATCCGATCAAAAGACGATAGAGGAGAGATAGCTGAAACTCTTTTGCGTTATCCAAAAAATCATAAAAACTATTCTCACATTAAAACCGAAATATGGCCACTCAAACAAGGTCAATGGAAGAGAATTCCGTTATTTTCAGATATTGGATTTAAATAACTTATAGCCTAAGGGGACGTTACCCCCCTAACTAACAAATTGATATCACTAAAGAAAAAAAGGTGTTTTTAAATTTTCAACGATCCTGACGCTGTCAAAAATTTCAAAATGCCTTTTTTAAGTGAATGGTATTAAGGGTTTAGCAAGGGGGGTAAGATAAGTTCAATAAGTCCCCTTAGAGGGTCAGCACTACTTTGCCGCTCTTTCCAGATCTCATAGCTTCCATGCCATCAAAAAATTGTTCAAATGGATAGCGATGGGTGATAATTGTTTGCAGCTTTTTTTGAATACTTGGCGTGCCGAGCAATCCTCTCATTTTATACCAATCATCAAAAATACGGCGGCCAAAGATCCCTTTTAACGTAATATACTTAAATACAATATCATTAGAGAGATCAATCAATGCAGGCTTGCTGTATACGCCAAGCAAGATCATTGTCCCGCCAGCCTTTAAGAGCTTCAATCCTGCCTGCATGGCATCCAACGATCCTGACATCTCAAACACTACATCTGCTCCCTTTCCTTTTGTAGCTGTCTTAATGGCTTCTTCTGCATCTTCAGTGCTTTGAAAAACCGCATCCACACCGATCTTTTTGGCAAGATCAGTGCGATATGAATTAAACCTTTCTACAGCAAAAACCTGAGCTGATCCTGTATGCTCACAAATTGCAGCGGTCATAAGACCAATTGGTCCCAAACCCAAAATGACAACATCTTTCCCAACAACATCAGTTGAAAAAACAGAGTGAACTGCATTACCCAGCGGATCCTGAATTGAACAAAGCTCAGGTGATATTTCAGGATTATTTTTCCAAACATTTGATTCCGGTATTGAAGCATATTCAGCAAAGATACCGTCAGAATCAACACCAAAGACCTTCATGTTTTGACATATATGAGATAAGCCGGTTCGGCATTGAATACACTGACCGCAGTAAATATGACATTCACCAGACACATAATCACCAACTCCTACAGAGGAAACGTTTTCCCCAACTTCAACCACATGACCTGCAAACTCATGACCATAAATCAACGGCACTTTTATTCTGGATTCAGCCCATTGATCCCAATTAAATATATGAACATCTGTGCCGCAGATTGAAGCTACGTCTATCTTTATCAAAACCCCATGCGAATCAGGTTTTGGCATGTTAACGTCCATTAGTTCAGTTCCATTCTTCTCTGCCTTAACCTTTACAATCGCCTTCATTTTTTCTGACATAATCATCCTCTTTGTTAGGTTGTCAAAAGTGGATTATAACGCTTTAATTCACTATTTGTCATCCTCTGGCTTGACCAGAGGATCTAGAGAAGTCTTCGAAAAACTAGATTCCGGACTCGCCCGCAACGCCTGAACAAGTCATTGGACTTGCGATGGCGGGCAGGTCAAGTCCGGGATGACAAACAAAGTCATAAACCTATTGAATAACCTTCAACTCTTTTCCAACTTTTACAAACTTATCAATTGCAAATTTAAGATCATCTTTTGAATGTCCTGCAGAAAGCATTACTCTGATGCGAGCTTTTCCTTTTGGAACAGTTGGATAACCAAGCGCCATAGCAAAGATACCATCTTCATAAAGCTGCTTACTCATTTTATGCGCAACTTCTGCTTCTCCAAGCATAACAGGAGTGATTGGAGTTTGACTAATACCAATATCAAACCCAGCTTCCTTCAAAGATGCTTTGAAAAATTTAGAATTATCCCACAATTTATTCACAAGTTCTTCGCTCTCTTCGAGTAGTTCAATAGCTTTTAGGCAGCCAGCTGCTTCAGAAGGAGACAGGGCGTTGGAAAATAAAAATGGGCGACCTCTTTGCTTAAGCCATTCTATAAGCTCTTTGCTTCCAGCAACAAAACCGCCAGCACATCCAAATGCTTTAGATAAAGTTCCAACCTCAATATCAATACGATCACCTAATCCAAAATGATTTACAACTCCACGTCCGCCCTTTCCCAAAACACCCTCGCCATGCGCATCATCAACCATTGTAATACAATCATATTTTTCACCAAGCTCTGCGACACCTTTTAGATTAGTGATATCTCCATCCATTGAAAAAACACCATCAGTGATTATCATTCTTTTTTCAAAATTTTTATTTTCATTTATCTTCTGTTCTAGATCACCCAAATCATTGTGTTTGTAACGAACTATCAATGCCTTTGAAAGCCTTGAGCCATCAATAACTGAAGCATGATTCAACTCATCTGAAAAAATAACATCTGTCTTGCCAACAAGTGCAGGAATAACAGCAAGGTTTGACATAAAACCGCCCTGAAAAACCAAGCATGCTTCTCTGCCTTTAAAATGCGCCAGAGCATTTTCAAGCTTAATATGCAGATCCATTGTGCCGGCAATTGACCGAACAGCACCTGCTCCAACACCATATTTATCTATCGCCTCTTTTGCAGTTTTTCTCATTTGTTCATGGCTGGCCAAACCTAAATAATTATTGCATGAAAGATTAAGAAGTTTTTTTCCATCTATCATTACCCATGGCGTATTTGCGCCCTGAAGAGTCCGGATAGAATTATAAAGCCCTCCTTCTTTTAATTCATTAAGCTGTTTCTTTAAAAAATCCAGTTTTGCCATAACACCCCCTTATTTGCTTATATAATATTCCCTTGACCAACCACAGCATTTATGAAAATTCCATTTATCATGGCTAATCAAAACAGCAAGTATAATATCCTCATCGTTGACGATGAGCATGACGTGCATGTGGTTCTTGGTAAAATGTTGCAAAAAAGCGGATATTTAGTTCAAAGCGCTTATAATGCTGAAGATGCGTTAAATAAAATAAAGGAAACAAAGCCTGACCTGATAATGCTGGACATTATGATGCCAAAGATTTCCGGTATTGAGCTTTGTAATAACATTAAAAACGACCCATCAACAAAGAATATTATAGTTGTTATTATTTCAGCCAAAGATGAGCAATCAGACAGAATTGACGGGTTAACACACGGAGCAGACGACTATATATCAAAACCTTTTCACCTTCGTTCATTAGTAAGAAAGATAGACCGCATACTTCAAAAACGTGATGAAGACCAAGTAACAAACCTTACTGAATAATAAAAAGTGTGAACAAAAGCCCTTTGACCTTTCACCCTTTGCCTTTAACCTCAAATCATTTAAGTTCAACTATTACAGACAGCTCTATACACGCATCCTCAGGAAGGCAGGAACAGCCGACCGCATTTCTTGCATGTTTTCCTGAAGCGCCAAAAACCTGATTAAACAATTCACTAGCTCCATCCAAAACACGAAAATGATCTCTAAACTCCCCTCCTGATGCTATATATCCAGTTACTGAAATAATCCTCTTAACTTTATTAAGAGTCTCGCTGCATTCATTACTTATAACAGCAAGTGTATTTATACCTGCTATTCTTGCTGCCCGACAGGCATTGTCTTTACTAATCTCAAGACCTACTCTACCTTTAAACTGAACCTTTCCTTCAGAATAAGGTAACACACCGTTAACATATAAAAGCTTGCCTGTCTTAACAGCAAACACACCACTTCTAGCTGTCTCAGGCATATCAATATATAACTCATCTAGTTTTGCATCAAAATCCATAGGGTTCCTCAATTGTTTTTTTATGTTTTAGGTTTAAAGAAATATACAAATAAAATAAGCGGACTGCCTTTAATATTTCTATAAGACTGAATTGCATCGCCGGCAAACATCGGCCTAAAACTTTCGTCTATAAAAGCCTCTTTAATACTTATTATTCTTAAACCAGAAGTACGGCAGATTTTATAATAATCCTCTATTCCACGTATTGTTGATTCCACAGATAACATCCGGTCTGAACCATGTTTAGCATAAAGACCATATGGATGAAAATCTATAAAAACCCCTTGCCCGCCCGGGATAAGAACGCGCCCTATCTCTTTTACTGATTTTACAATATCACCCTGTAAGTTGGTTGTAAGCCTTGCACATATATAGTCAAAAAAATCATTATGAAAAGGAAGGCTGCCGGCAGACCCTTTTATTACATAACCCCTTGTAGCATCCCCTTGAGGTATGCCCGCCATATTCGACAAATCCATATATACTGATGATCTTGCCTTTTGCTGAACAAAACGCTGGGTAAACAAAGGTTCACCCTCTCCTATTTCAAGGGTTGCATGGTCTTGTAATAAAGGAATGGTTGATAAATAGATACGCTCTGTAGCAAAAGAGATCATGTCCTGAATTTTGTTCTGCTCAATCTGCCCTTCCAAAGAAATTATAGGCTGAATCCCTGATCTGGTTCCTACAGACATTTTGGCTTTATGAGCACTGCCAATCAGACGTTCAACAATTCCACCAAAGCTGGTCATTATTTGCCTTAAAAAATTCTCAAGATTTTGTGACATATTAAAGATGTATCGAAAATACATCCTGTAGACAATGAAAAAAGAAGACACAAAACATCTGGTTTTTTCTTTCGACAAATACCTTTTATGCAATTATATAGTTAAAAAGTAGTTTTTAAAATAGCGGGGGATGAATGAAATTCAACATTATTAAAAAGGACATTGCGACAGTTAAAGCTGATATTGCTTTAATAGGCATTTACGAAGAAAACCAAGACAATAACCATAAAGTGAAATTCTTAACAGAAGATGGAGGAGCTTCATTAGATAAAGCCCTTAAAGGAGAGCTTTCAAAACTTATTTTACAGGAGGAATTTAAAGGCTCGGTTGGAGATGAAAAACTTGTTTTTACCTCAGGTAGAATTTCTGCAAAACATGTATTAATTGTTGGTTTTGGCAAAAAAGAGGATTTCTCTGCTGAAACCTTGAGGCGCATAGGAGGAAATGCTTCAAAGCTGGTAAATGAGATAAAAGCAAAAAGCTTGGCGCTTGTATTTCAAGACAGCCCAATTCACAAAATTTCAACAGCAATCAGACTCCAATCATTTGTTGAAGGTCTAATCCTTGGATCATATAAATTTGATAAATATAAAGATAAGGAAAAACAGGAAGGGCATACATTAACTGATCTTAATATTATCACATACAAGCAGCAAAGTATCTGCAACGCTGCTATTAAAAAAGCGGTCCTGATAGCTAATGCAACCAATCTTGCAAGAGATATGGGCAACACACCAAGCATAGACATGACTCCTACTGAAATTGCAAAGATAGCAAAAAATATTGCTTCAAAAAAAGGCCTTAGCTGTAATGTAATGGGCTTATCAAAAATAAAATCTGAAAAAATGAACGCCTTTTTATCCATAGCCAAAGGCAGTTCTGAACCACCGGTTTTTATACACATGCAATACAAACCAAAGACAAAGGCAAAAACAAAAGTGGCATTAGTTGGGAAGGGAATCACATTTGATTCAGGAGGAATCTCTCTTAAACCTCCAAAAGGTATGGAAGACATGAAAGACGACATGTGCGGAGCTGCTGCAGTCATTGGTATTATGCAGGCAGTGGCAGAGTTAAAACCTCCTGTTGCAGTAGATGCTTTTATTCCTGCTTGTGAAAACATGCCAAGCGGCAGTGCAATAAAACCGGGCGATATAGTTAAAGCCAGAAACAAAAAAACAATTGAGATCATCTCAACTGATGCTGAAGGAAGGGTTATACTTGCTGATGCCCTGTCATATGCAGCTGCAACAAAACCTGATTACATTATCGACATCGCAACCTTAACCGGTCATTGCGCTTATGCAATAGGAGAGCGCTATATAGGGATTCTTGGGAACAATCAGGAGCTGATAGATAAAATTATTGGGCGAGGGAAAGACAGTGGCGAAAAAATGTGGCAGCTTCCTCTTGAACAGGAATATAAAAAAGGAATCACAAAAGGCATAGCTGATCTACGCAATACCGGCTCCACAAAAGCAGGAACCATAGACGGAGCTTTGTTTCTTGAGGAGTTTGTAGATAAAATAAAATGGGCACATTTAGACATAGCTTCGGTATCTATCTGCAGTGAAAGCCACTCATACACACCTAAAGGCTGCACAGGTGCTGGTGTTAGAAGTTTACTATATTTTTTGATGAATTTTTAATAAGTGATTAAAGACTTATTTTGATTGTGCGGCAAGCTTTCCGTTTAACAGATCACTGAAGCTTTTGTGCTCAGAAGAATTTTGGCTATATGAATCCCTTACATTTGAAGCAGGTGCTTGATTATTTGCACGAGACCCTGATTCAGGGGCAAGATCAAAAAGCTGTTTCTCTGCCCTATCATTATTTGTATTATGAATAAGTGATTTAAATAAACTAACACCACTCATAGAGCAATCTCCGGTTAAATCTCCCCCTACATAATAGTTATCGGCATTTGAACACCAAAAGTTGCTAAAAATCGTAATTATTTTAAAATAATTTTATAACTAGCTGATATTACTGCGATATATTACCCGACATCTTGCTCCATCTGGCAAGGTTTGCTAATTATTGTGATTATCTTGGTCTTCACTACCGTCCGGTTAAATTGGGAGCAGGGATAGCTGTTCCATACCAATATTG
>CAZLRI010000129.1:0-7242 GCA_964561745.1 uncultured Pseudobdellovibrionaceae bacterium
TCAAGATAAATCGTATCAAAAATGAAATTTATTTCGCTGACCTGTTACCCAAAAAAGTATCCAAAAGGATTTTCTTTTTATAAAGTATTTCATGTCTTCTACGCTTATCCTAGAACTTTATCGTTTAAAATATAATGACCGGTTTTATCCAAAATAAGCAGATTTTTTTCTTTTAGTTTATTCAGATCACGCCTAGCTGTTCTTTCACTAATATTTTGATATATAATTTTAAAAAAGTCTTTTTCATATAAATCGCTAAGAATAAATCCTTGACGGAAATTCAACAAAAGCGTGATGAGATTAAATTCTCTTTGAGTTATTGTTTTGACTTGTCTTAAATGTTTATAAAAATCCTTCAGTGTGAGCTGTCGTATCCACAGATGAATAGTGTCCTGAATTTCTACAAGAGAAGATACGAGCCCCGTTAAAAAAAATTCAACAAACGGTGTTATTTCGTTTTTATCGTTGTTCTCTGATTTGGAAAAAGCTAAAAAATAATCATCCAAATTTTTGTAATAAAAATTAGAAAGCATATGAGGAACAAATTTTATCCCAGAGCTTTTTAATATAATAGCCTCAATTACCCTAGCTGTTCGTCCATTGCCATTTCCGAATGGGTGTATTCGTGCCAAATAATAATGCGCAAGACACGCCCTTACAGATGTATCTTCTTTAAGGAGGTCAGGAGAGTTGATCCATTCAATAAAATGTTTCATTAAATTTTTAATATCACTAAGGTTTTTTGGGGGAACATAAATTCCACCATGCGTTTGGTCTCCCACTTTAACTGGATAATTCCTATAGTTTCCCGGAATATTATCTGGTTCTTCACAATCAGTTGTAATGATTTTGTTGATTTTTTTGATAAGATCTTCTTTTAAAATAAAAGGAGTATCAGAATAAGAAGCCTCTTTAATTATTTGATAAGCAATTTTTAAATTTCTAATTTGCTTTTCTGCCCTTTGTTTTTTGCTTTTGAATTCTTCATCAGAGAGTACTTTTTTTACATCCTCTTCTGAAAGGGGATTTCCTTCAATAGCTGCTGTTCCAAAAATTGATTTTTTGATAAGATCTTCTTCGATATCTGAAGCTAAATTAGGCAATATTGGTATTCCGGCTACGGACCTGTATAAAATTTTAGCTTCGATGAGAAATGTTTGTAACTTATCTTTGTCATATTTTGAACCAAATATAAATGGCCCGGATTTAAAAGTTTTAACTATTTTTTCCATAATTATGTCACTTCTTTTGTCACTAAAAAAGCTTTATTTTTTATAATATTAACAGATATTACCCTATTGATTTGTCAAAGATATGTCAAGAAAAATATACCATTGTTTAGATAATAGGGATTTATTTGGGGGTAGTTTTAAAGATGTATTAAATAAAAACTGGTCAGCGCTCCCAGGGGGATTCGAACCCCCGGTCTTTGCCTTGAGAGGGCAATGTCCTATGCCGCTAGACGATGGGAGCGTTGACCATTTTTACTAAACTAATATATAAATAAATTTTCAAAAATCTTCGATCCTCCCAGAGGGATTATCCGCCTAAGGCGGAAGGTTCTTAAGGATGAATCATTATATGCATCATTCGCCATTTGTGCTAGAATGATGCTGGTCACCGAACCCCCGGTCTTTGCGCTTCCCGAGGGCAATGTCCTAGGCCGCTAGACGATGGGAGCGTTTGTTAATGAACAGCTGTTTTACGTGGCTTCAAATGGGAGCTAATTTTTTCAGACAACTCCTACCACAACAGCAAGTGTTGCATTTGCCTAACAAATTTATATATTCTAAGCAACAAATATAAATTACAAAGGGGATTATATGAAAACAGTTGTAATCAATGGCAGCCCTTCTGGCAAAAATGGGAAAACTTGGTGGACATTAGAGAGATTTATTAAAGGCATGGAAGAAGCCGGCTCAGAGGTCACAACCATCCATCTTGTTGGCAAAAAGATACACTACTGTACTGGGGAGATTGCCTGCTGGCTAAAAACACCGGGCAAATGCATTCACAAAGATGATATGGAAAACTTTTTATCTATAATAAGAGAATCACAAAACATTGTTTTAGGCACTCCTGTTTATGTTGATGGAATGACCGGTCTCTTAAAAAATTTCATCGACCGGCTTGTACCTTTATCAGAACCTTTCTTTAAACAACAAGATGGGCACACAAGGCATGTTAAAAAACAAAGCAGCCCTTCTAATTTAGCCCTTGTATCTGTATGCGGTTACCCTGAAACAGATAACTTTGATCCTCTGATCGTTCATATAAAAGCTATCTGCAAAAATATGGAAGCAAACTATGCTGGTGCTGTTCTTGTGCCGGCAGCACCTGGAATTGATTCAGGCAAAATGTTTCATCCTATCAAACTAATGAAGATATCCGATGCAATCAAGAAAGCCGGAGCTGAATTTATAAAAGACGGCAAGATATCAGACAACACAGCATCACAAACTTCTGTTGCCCTGTTTTCAAAAGATGACTATGTAAATGCTGCAAATAAATTTTTTGAAAAGGAATTGAAAAAGATCAATACTACCTGTTCATAATAGCAAATAAAACTGGATTCTCGTGTCAAGCACGAGAATGACAACAACCGAGAACCTACTTCGGCACCTTTTCCCAATCCTTCAAAAATTTATCAATACCAATGTCCGTAAGCGGATGTTTGACCAATTGTTTGATTACACTAAACGGAATGGTGCAAACATCAGCACCAATCTGCGCTGCGTCGCTAACATGAATCGGATTTCTTATTGAGGCAACAATAACCTCAGTATCATACCCATAATTATCATAAGCATTAACAATATCTGAAATAAGGGCCATGCCCACATGATCGATGTCATCCAAGCGCCCGACAAACGGGCTAACATATGTTGCACCTGCTTTTGCCACAAGAATAGCCTGATTCACGGAAAAACAAAGTGTGGCATTTGTCTTAATTCCTTTTTCAGTTAACTGCTTAATTGCCTTTAAACCTTCAACGCAGATTGGAATCTTTATCACAACATTCTTCGACAATTTCGCCAGCTTAACTGCTTCTTCAACCATTCCAATGGCTTCAAGGCTTGTAACTTCCAGACTGATTGGTCCATCAATCTCAGCTAAAATCTCTTTGGCAACTGTGTTAAAATCTTTACCGGTTTTTGCAACAAGAGTTGGATTTGTTGTAACACCATCCACCACTCCCATTAAATTTGCTTCTCTGATTTCATTAATATCCGCAGAATCAACAAAAATTTTCATAGCATCTCCTTTTCTAAAAAATTATTTAATATTTCATCTCAATCAACTTATAAAAAATTGTGAAAGAGGTGTTTGTCGAACGGCTTCTGAAGAGTCGCCATCTAAGCCTTATAATTCGAGACGATGAAGGCAGGTGATTTTAAGGCACTTGAGTAAAATCACCGAAGTGAGACAAATATCTCTTTAAGCAATTTTTTATAAGTTCACCCCCCTATCCAACGCATGTTTTGCTGCAATAAAATTTACCTTTACTTTCAAAAGCCTCTGTTTTTAAAACAAAAGTCTCGCACTTAGCGCATGCAACCATCTCACCTGCTTCTAAACTTTTTGTTTTATCTGGATTAGGAACTTTCTGGGTTTTTATAACAGATCTTTTTAAGAGCTTATAAATAAAATATATTAAAGCACCTATAAAAATTATTCTTAACATATTGCCCCTGATGATATTTCTATCGCCAAACATAGCTCCTTTACGCTCTTTTTTAACACCGGATGAATAAGGGTTGGTTCTATATCACATAATGGTTTTATTACAAATAATCTTTTTTCAATTTCAGGATGAGGAATTGTCAACATATTGCTCTTATATACAAGAGCATCGTAAAATAGAATATCAAGATCAATTATGCGCGGAGACCATCTTTTGGAGGATTTCACCCTACCCATCTGCAATTCAAGTTTCTTTAATATTGTAAGAAGCTCTAACGGCAATAAATCTGTTTGAACCTTAACAGCGCCATTTATATAATCTGGCTGCTGTTCATTCTCAATTGTCAGGGCTTTTGATTGATACCAATTGGAAACCACGCCTATACAAACATTTGTCTGTTTTTTCAGCTCGCTGACCGCCTTCTCGCAATTCTCTTTTTTATCACCAAGGTTTGATCCTATTCCTATGTAAGCTACATGTAACATATCTATAACTTGGCTATCCTTTTAGCAGCTTCATGCAAACGCTCTGTCGAGGATGTAAGAGAGAAACGCACAAACCCTTCTCCACCAGCACCAAATCCAACACCCGGAGTTGCTGCTATTGCAGCCTTTTCCAAAAGATTCTTACAAAACTGAACAGAATTTTCTCCGTTTGGAATCTCTGACCAAAGATAAAAAGTGGCATTGGAAGGTAGAACTTTAAATCCGTGAGTTTCAAGAGCTGCCTTAAAAATTTTCCGTCTTTCAGCATAAATTTTGTTTATGCGTTCTATGTCGCAACTTAAATCAGTCATCGCAGATGCAACTGCCAGTTCAACTGCCCTGAACGCGCCTGAATCAAGATTCTGTTTCATCTTAGCGAGCCCTTTTAAGATATCTTTATTACCTGCTGCAAATGCAATTCGCCAGCCGCATATAGAAAATGTTTTTGAAAAAGAATGAAATTCAACAGCAACATCCTTTGCTCCGGGGATAGAGAGAATGCTGATTGGCTTGTCGTTTCCATCATAAATTTCAATATATGCAGCATCGTGGCAAATGATCAGATCGTACTTCTTTGCCAACTCAATTGCTTTTTCAAAACACTCCTTTGTTACGCATGCTGATGTTGGATTATTAGGATAATTAAGAAAAATCATCTTTGCTTTTTTTAAAACATCTTCTGGGATAGCCGTAAAATCAGGCACAAAACCTTGTTTCTTATTTAATGGAAGCGAATACACCGTACCACCAGCCAGCGTTGTTGACTGAAAATATACTGGATATCCGGGCGACGGCACAATCACAACATCTCCGGGGTTAACAAAAGCCCAGATAATATGTGCGATCCCTTCCTTGGAACCAATCAGAGATATTACTTCAGAATCTGGATCAACATCAGCATTATGTCTTGTTTTGAGCCACGCTGAAGCAGCATCTCTGAAGTCCTTACACCCTATATAGTCTGGATACCTATGAACCTGTTTTTTATTTAATGCTTCTTTTAAATATCCGACAAGTTTATCAGAAGGCTCTAAATCCGGATCACCTATAGATAGATCAATAATATCAGCACCTTTTTTTTGAATTATTTTTTTCTGATTATCCAAATCTGCAAATAAATATGGAGGTAGATCTTTAAGTCTCTTAGCTAATTCCATCTTTAATCCTTTCTTAATATATCACATTGTAAAATTGTGTAAGGGGTATTTGTCAAGCGGCTTCTGAATCGCCGTCATCTAAGCCTTATGATATACGGCGATGAAGGCAGGCGATTTTACGGCATTTGAGTAAAATCGTCGAAGCGAGGCAAATACCACTTAAACTCCTAAAACAACTTCATTTTAGTTCAATTTCATAATGTGAAATCTACAACCCCAACACATCATTCATACTATATAATCCTTTAGGCTTATCCTTTATCCATCTGCAAGCTGTGAGTGCACCTTCAGCAAACACCTCTCGCCCAAGAGCTTTATGGCTGATTTCTATTATTTCGCTATCGCTTGAAAAAATTATCTTATGATCGCCAATGGTCTCGCCCTGCCTTATTGAGCAAACATTAAGAGCCTTTCTTTTATCTTTTTCCGGCAGGCGATCCTTACAAACAAGGATATCATCTTTATTATATCTGCGGTTTTGTTCAATAATGCTCATAATCTTTTTTGCAGTTCCGCTTGGCATATCTTTTTTATGAATATGATGTTCCTCTATAATATCGATCTTAAACTTTGGATTCAAAACATTCACAGCCTCAGCCACGAGCTTCCAAAGCAAGTTAACACCGATGCTCATGTTGGGAGCATAAACTATTGGAATCCTCTCAGATGCTTTTTTAAGCTGAGCCTCTTGTTCAGGGATCAAGCCAGTCGTGCCAATTACCATTGGTTTTTCTGCTAAACTTGCAATCTCAGTATTGGCAACTGTTGCAGCAGGAGTAGAAAAATCAACAACAACATCTGCTTTTTCAACTACCAGATCAAGGGGACAAGCCTCTTCAGCTTCCCCAGTAAAAATCAGATCATCAGATTCCTTAATTAACTTTACTATAAGAGCGCCCATCCTGCCGCGGGCACCTGAGACCACTATTTTTATCTTATTTTGTTCTAACATGATTGTAGGCACCTTCTAAGACAAGAGTCTGTATTGTGCAAGCACTGAACGCAGCTCGTTCTTATGAGCGTTTGAAATGGGTGTCATCGGCAATCTAAACTCTTCTTTGCAATATCCCATAAGAGACAATGACGTTTTTGCTGGAATAGGATTTGTTTCAATAAACATTATCTTATTTAAAGCATCTAACTCAGAATGGAGTCTCTCTGCTTCCAAATGATCTCCCTCAACAAACTTATCCCAAACCAGAGAAACTTTGTGGGGCATAACATTAGAAGCAACAGATATACAACCATCTCCTCCTGCCTTATAAATATCAAAGTTCAGAGAATCATCACCTGAAAACACACAAAACTCATCTGATGTTTCTGAAATAATTGTTTTTATCTGATCTAAATTACCTGAAGCTTCTTTTATACCTATGATTATATCTATAGACGATAATCTTTTCACTGTGTCTGACAACATATTAACACATGTCCTTCCCGGCACATTATAAAGAATCATCGGCATATCGACCATTGAAGCAATGGACTTAAAATGCTGATACAATCCCTCCTGTGTTGGCTTGTTGTAATACGGAGTCACCTGCAGCCCAGCATCAGCGCCTGCATCCTTTACCAGTTTTGCCATTTTAATTGCAGTAGCAGTTGAATTGGAACCACAACCAGCAATAACAGGAACGCGACCTGCAACATGTTGGACAGCAGCTCTCACAACTCTATCATGCTCCTCAGCACTAAGAGTGACTGCCTCTCCTGTTGTTCCGCAAACCACTAATCCATCAACACCTTCTTTAATCTGCCAGTCAATTAATTTTCTAAAAGCATCTTCATCAAACAATCCATTTTTAAAAGGTGTTATAATAGCTGTCATTACTCCATAAAAATTCATAACCAACTCCTAGTTATAGCCCCCGCAAAACAAAATGACCGATTGTAGCAATGGGAGGTAGTTTCACAC
>CAZLRI010000130.1:0-7065 GCA_964561745.1 uncultured Pseudobdellovibrionaceae bacterium
GAACGCATGGGGCACATAATTGTTACAAGAGGCAAAGAGAGGATGAAAATTGCCGAAGCTCTAGCTGCAAACCACTGGTAACGGAGCAAACATTTTGATAACGTATAGATGTCTAAGTCAATTAATAACATTGATTTAAAAAAGGATTTATCTGTGTTGTTCAGTTACCGGTGGTTTAACTTACCGGCATAGAGAAGAATAGGGGCAGTAAACGCATTTGCGTTCAGCATCTTCATCTGCTTCAAAAACCATATCCGGGTTTACAATCTCATCGAGTATGAAGGAAATCGCCTTAAGGCAGGCATCCAAATTCTCTTTTTTCTTCTCTGGGTCAGCTCTCTTCAGATACTCTTTTATTTCACAGGTCCTCAAGAAATAAATCGCAGCATTTACATCCTGCGCCCCTAAATGCTCCCTACATGCCCAGATATAAATAGGCAGCTGAAATGACTTAATCGCATTTTTGATTTCTTTGCGGCAATATTTAAGTTTATCCAGATTTACATTAGGCAGCTTCGCACTGCCAGTTTTATAATCAATCACCAAAAACTCTCCGTCGGAGAGTTTATCTACCCTGTCAACTTTAGCAGTAAAATCAAACATGCCGGATTGGGTTTTTATCTTCCATGGAATACTCTTCTCAAGCATGACCACCGCATCTATTTCACCCCTATCAACCCTTTGCTTTTCACTTTCCAAAAATTTCTTCATCCTATGCTGGATAATATCTTCCAGAATAAAGGAATCTGCCTTCATCTTGCGACTGAATTCCTGCTTAAAAAGCTTATCAAATTCAGCAAAAAATAATTTCTCAAACTTTTCATTAATCACAGGTTTTGTATTTATAAATCCGGCATAGGTTTTCTCAAGCAAATTATGCACAAAATTCCCTATATCCCTAGTTTCGGGTTCATCAAACAAATCCTCTTTTTCCTCGAGGCCAAGGCAATAGTGGAAATAAAACTTAAGCGGGCAGGAAAGATACATATCTACGCTGGATGCAGAAAAGACCTGTTTCTTAAGAAGCTCGACCATGCCACTCGTTTTTTTGGCAACGGCTTTTTTAGGAAGTGCCTTAATGTTAAAACTGTAAAGCGGGATTTCAACCACCCCGACCTCACCCTGATTCTGCTCTTCTTTCCAGATAATATCTTCCAAGAACCTGCTACGGATAGTTTCCTGGTCTTCACGGTAGATCAGATGCACGTTTTCTGCTGCGCTAATTAGCCGGGTAAATTGGTAACGCTGAATCTCTTCTTCTTTATCTAAACGCTCAACGCCTAAAGCAACCATCACATCGCGCGGAATAAGCGGTTCATAAATTCGCAGTTTCGGCAGAATGGATTCATTAACATCCATCACAATAACATTTTTAAATGTTAGCGACCGAGTCTCTAATAGGCCTAAAACCTGCATCCCTTTTAATGGAGAGCCGGAAAATGAAATCATTTCACGATCAAGTTTCTGCGTAAACATTTGAAACATATCTTCTTTAGAAAATTTTTCTTTGCAGAATATTGTACTGCGTAGCTCTTCAATTAGCTCTAAAATTTTTTGTGCAACCATTAAGTTTGGCGCGTATTTTTCCAATGGGCTTTTTTCAAGCAGTGTCATAATAACTTTTTCAGCAGCAAACGAGAATTCATACAAATTACTTATTCCATCCCAGATGCCAAAAGCCAGCTCGTTAAGTTCCTTAAATGTCTTGGAGATATCCTCAAAACTTGCTTGAATATCCATGTGTTTTAAAGTGCTCTGCGCTTCTTCCTGCAAAATATGCAGTCCAGTGATGTCATCTAAATTTATAAATAATTCTCCGGCAAGTTCGTTTTCAATATCACCAGTTAACACCTCTTCTGCCTTATGCACCACTACCCTGCTCACATCAGAACTAATAATCTGCATGTTCTTTAAAAACGGGTGCCTTAAAGTTTCGAGGTAATCACGGCTATAATATGCGTTGTCTTTACGCGATAGCTGGGCAGTAAAGATATTTTGAAAAAGCGAATAGATTGAACTCCTTTTAAGCGGATAACCGATAGAGACATTTAATTCAACGCCTAGCGATGAAATCTCCGAAAGCAGCGGTACTAAAGAATCAGGGTTGGCAAGTAAAATTAGAGTTTCTTCTGGATTATTTATTTGCTTAAGCTTCTCCATTAATATGCCAATTTGTGAATGCAGATCAAAGCCGCGGTAAAATTTAATCTCTGGCTTTTTGATTTTTTCGGGCGCTTCAGATTTTATAGGTTTTGAAAATACTGTTGCCAACCCCTTTAAGACATCCCACTTGTTTTCATCTCCTTGGAAGATAAGTCTGACCTTACCGCGGTTAAGAAGCTCTTTGATTAACTTCTGTTCTGTTTTTTGCAAATAGAAAAAACCGCAAAAGATAATAACCTCAAAATCATCAAAATTAACATCTTTGGCGCACTCTGCAGCCCGCATATAAAGCATACCATTAGTAAGCGCGCCTTTTTTTTCTATAGCTTTGTAAAACTCTTTACGTAGCTTGACAATATCGGCTAGGAGCAAGTTTACTTCTTTTAAAGTATCAAAACCTATTTTTGCATTTTCTTGTACTGACCGCAGTTTATCATCACCAATCTCTTCTTTATCCAGCTGTTCAATAAAAGCGCTAATCTCTTCTGCCCAAGGCAGAAATTTAGCAAAACCCTCTCTACCAGCAAGCAAACATGGATGCGCTGTTTTGGCCAAATCATAAATACAAAAAGCAGCGTCCATGCTGCTGATCTTTTTAGTTGGTCCTTTGCGCCAAACCACCTCTTTTATAAACTCATCCATCGAGAAAATCGCAGGAGGAAAATAGGCACCACTAAACTTGCTAGCAAGAGCTTTTTTTAAAAACAAACCAGGCCTTTTTCCACTAAAAACTATTGCCACCTTTTCTAAAGGGATATTTTTTTGAATAAAATCTGACTGAAGAGTATCCACAAGCTTGCTGATAAAATCATCGCTTAAAGCTATTGAGTTAATCTGTTCCACTACCTAACCTCTTTAATCTTTAGATTATCAACATATAAAAGATAACCGCTTACTTTTTTTTCAGGATAGATTGCCGAAATTAAATCTATATATTCTTTTACCTGTTTTTCCTGATCCTCAACTTCCGTTCCACTCTTAAAATCCACGATAACTGCTGTATCATCTTTTACAATCAGCCAGTCAATGCACCTAGTGTCTCCGAAACAGTTGACCACTTCTTTTTCTGTAAATACCTTGCCTGCTTCACAGAAAAACAATTTTTTAAAACGCCCATCATTTATTAGTGTTTTAATTTTTTCTTTGATTCCTTCAAAATCATCAAATTCCGGAAAGCGCACTTGCGTCAGCTCAATACACAGGCTTAATTCGACATCTAGGTCTTTGCCATATAGATTACCCAAAAGCGAGAATACATAATGCATAATCTCACCTTTTTTAATCTGCTTGTGGAATTTTAGCTGTCCAGTCTCCTTAAATTCATTCTTAAGCATCTCTATCCAGTCGCTATAGTGGGCGGGGCGTAAGGTATATTGACTCTCTTTCTCTGCTTCTTTTTTCGGCGGCTCACCCTTGCTGCCTAGCTCTGTAAAATCACTTGGGATTAAAAAATCTACCGTGTTTGTTTTGCCAGGCTTGTTGGCAATGAAAATATAAAGCTCCTGTTTGGCGCGGGTAAAAGAAACGTAAATATTATTTAGCTCATCAATAAAACTGCGAAAGAACTCATCGTTATAGCGATCTTTAATTTCCGGAGAAAATTCACGATACACTTTTTTTAAACGCAGCAACCTAAGAGTCTTTGCCTCGTGGTCAAGATTAGGAGTATAAGATGTGGAGCGGTTATCGGTGCTGGATTCTCCGTTCGGAGCAATTTTAAGAAACGGAATAATGACCACTTGAAATTCCAGACCCTTTGCCTTATGCACTGTCATCACCTTCACCGCACTACTAGATGGAAATTTTACATAAAGATCTTTATTAATTGCATCGTTAAAATATTCCAAAAACGCTTTTATGCTGCTATGTTCGTCCTCTTTTTTCTTAACCAGCTCAAGAAAAGACATAAAGAAAGATTGATTATCAGGAAATCTATCTAAGACTCCAAAGTTTGCGTAGATTGTTACCAGCATCTCGTACAAAGGCATAAAACCGACATTCTTAAAGAAAATCTCTATATATTTTTCCCAAACTTGTGGGAAATCTTTTTTAAAAGCGCGGTAAAGATGCGGGGCAAAAACATTGGGATCTTTCTTATTTTTTTTATTTTTAAAAAGAAAGTCCTCAATTTCCGTTTTAGCTATGCCTGAAGCTGTGCAGAATATTTCACCAAGAATAAATGAGACAAAGCTAAGATTATCAATGGGTGAATCAAGGAATTTTAGAAATGAGGTTATTTCTTTGATTAGCCCGTTTTCTCTGATATTTAAGGTTCTTTCTGATTCTATAGGAATCCCCTCTTCTATTAACCACCCAGAAATTTTCTCAACGTTAGAGGCACTACGAGAAAGCACGGCGATATCTTTATATTCAAATGAGCGAGAATACAGCTCTTTAACTAATTTTAATAGTTTTTCTTTAACAATATCCGAACTCTCTTCATCATCTTCGCCTTCATTACTTTCTTCTGATTTTTCAGGCTGAATCTCGAAGCGCTCTACACTGACATATCCGACAGGCTTATCAGTGGGATTTTGTACAGAGTGTGAAAAAACCTGTAGCAACTCCTGTTCAAAAAGAGGGGAAAAATTAAAAGATGTGTCAGTATTTGATTTTTCTTCTTGATTCGCATTGTAGCCAGCAACAAACTGCTTAATATTTTCAGGAGAAAAAATACGGTTATTAAATTCAACAACTTCTTTGGATGAACGGTAATTGGTGCTAAGCACTTCTTCTTTTTCGCCAAACTGTTCTAATTCTTTCTTTACAGTATTAAAGAGTTTCGCCTCTCCTCCTCGAAAGCGATAAATTGCCTGTTTTTTGTCGCCGACATAAAAAAGCGTACCTCCTTTTGAAAGTGCCTCCTCAGCTAGAAGAAAAATATTATTCCACTGTAGAACGCTAGTGTCCTGAAATTCATCAATTAAAAAATGTTGAAAGCGGCTGCCAATACGAATAAAAATCTCAGGCACAGAAATAGTATCTTTACCAAAGAGCTGGCTGGCGCGCGCATTAAGCTCTTCTAAGAAAAGAATATCTTCCTTTTGGCTTTGAAGTAAGAATTTTTTGAAAACTTCATTAAATATTTCTATATACGGATTAAAAAGCGAATAGGCTTCCATTTCGCAAAGCGCACTGATTTCTCCACGCAAATTATTCCACTCTGCGTTAAGCTCATTGGAAACTAATACCCCCTTGTTATAAGGGACTTCTTCTTTTTTCCAGCACGCTGATTTCAACTCGCCTAGATGGAAATGTTCGTCATTTTTCTCAGCAAAGCTTTTAATTCCATTAACAAACCTCTTATTTATACCATCACGGTCGATTTCTTTGATTATTTTTAATATTTTTTGGTAGACCACCTTCTTTTTAGCGACAATCTCTTTATCCTTTATTGGGTGGCTATAGAAGGGAACGCCATAACGGTTAAATTCCGAGAAAAGAGATTCTGTTACAGAAAGGATATCATTCTTAGCCAGCCAACCGCTGTGGTTCTCGATTCTTAAGTAATTCCATACAAAATCAATAAACAATTTTTTCACTTCTTTGCTTTGAGCGGCCGAATCCAAAAGTTGGTCAAGGCTTGAAGCGATATGTTTATTATAGCCTTCGCGGATATTAAAATTAGCAGACAGCCCTAAGCGGAAAGCACACCCTAAAAGTAATGAGTTAATAAAACTGTCGATGGTTTGTACCTGAAAGTAATCATAGCGCCGGATTATTTCTTGCATGGCTTGGAAGGATGCCTTTTTGCAAGTCTTTTCATCAAGCCCGATATATTCAAGCAAATCTTTTTTTTGTGATTCGTTTTTAAATGTATCCAAAGCAAGCCGCTTTAAGAGCTCTAAGATTCGCTCCTTCATCTCTACAGCGGTCTTGTTCATAAAGGTAATAGCCAGAATCGAGCGCAACGACTCTTCTTCCTGCCGGGCTGAAGCATTGAGAAGAAGTTTCAGGTAGCGCCGAGCAAGGGCGTAAGTTTTGCCTGAGCCGGCAGAAGCCTCAACCACAAAAATCTGTTTATCCATATCCAGAGAGTTATTTTTTCCCATATCTAAAACAAAATCTCCGCCTCATGTAGCGCCTTGTTATGCCTTAAATACTGGCACAGTTTAAGAGATCAGGTCAATACTATCCTAATCAAGAAAGAAGTACTCTAAAATTAAGGATATCTCTAAAAACCCCTGTTTTGTATAATGGTCGGGAAAATTTGAACAGAAAAAATGAGGTTGATAAGTGGACTCAGAGGCTCTTATATAAGGACCGGAAAGGAGTTCACGATGACAAGAGAAAAACGCAGGACGTATGACGATCAGTTCAAGGCGAAGGTTGCGTTGGAGGCAATCAGGGAAACAAAGACGCTGGTAGAGCTGGCAAGCCAGTATGATGTGCATCCAAATCAGATCAGGAACTGGAAGAATGAGTTTTTGGAGAATGCAGCGATGGTATTTGGCGGGGACAAGGACGCAAAGGCTCAGGTATCGGAACTTCAAAAGGAACGCGAGGAATTACACAAGCGCATCGGCGAGCAAACGATGCAAATCGACTTTCTAAAAAAAAGCTTGAAGAAACTGAATCTACTGTGAGGAAAGAGATGATAGAACCCGAGACTTCAATATCGATAAAACAGCAATGTGAAATGTTGAATATTTCGCGTGGCTACTATTATTATCAGCCGGTAGAGCTTTCAGAAGAGGATCTGAAAACGATGGAGAAGATCGACGAGCTCTATACAGAAGATCCGACAAGAGGAACAAGGCGGCTTAGCCGTGCCTTGAGGAAGCGATTTCATATTAAAGCCGGACGCGCAAAGGTAAAGAGACTAATGGGGATTATGGGTATTTACGCGATCTATCCGAAGAAGAGTCTGTCGATTTCTAATCAGCCCCCTATGTCAGGGAA
>CAZLRI010000131.1:0-7025 GCA_964561745.1 uncultured Pseudobdellovibrionaceae bacterium
AAACCTTTTACCCGGTTTCCCTGTATGCTCGATGTCGCAAAAGCTGGAAAGGATGAAGCTTATAATATTGGGAAAAAACTTGGTGAAGAGTTGAGCGATGCTGGTATAAATGTGAACTTTGCTCCGGTTCTTGATGTTGCAACAAATGTATATAATCAAGTTATTGGAGACAGGTCATTTGGAAAAGATCCCCTGATTGTTGCTGAATATGGGGTAGAGCTGATGCGCGGATTAATCGACGGAGGCGTGATGCCTTGTGGTAAACATTTTCCCGGACATGGAGACACTGATTTGGATTCTCATCTGGAGCTGCCGCATCTTTCACATACAAGAAAACGGCTTGATGCTTGTGAACTTATTCCATTCAAAAAAGCTATTGAAAACAAAATTCCAGCTCTTATGACCGCGCATGTGGTTTATTCATCTATTGATAATAAATATCCTGCGTCATTATCAAAAAAGATTGTGAATAATCTGCTTCGCAATGAATTAAAATATGACGGAATTATTTTTAGCGACGATCTTTTGATGAAGGCAATTACCAATCAAATGAAAATTGAAGAAGCTGCTTTGTTGGCGCTTAATGCAGGCAGTGATATGATTCTGGTATGCAAAGATATGGATTGCCAGAAAAGGGTGATTGATAGATTGCATAATGCAGCATACACTGGTGAATTAGTTAGTAGGGGACGTTACCCCCCTCGCTAACACCTTGATATAACTAAAGAAAAAAAAGTGTTTTTAAATTTTCCAACCTCTTTTTTGGGTGTTTTCTACTGCTTCCTGATTTTGTTTGATACAATTTCATAAACACGTTGAGCTGTATCCAAAGCAAGTTTAGCATGTTTTTCAGTAGGTGCTTGGTCTTTTAATCCACCGGGTATGCCGTCTGGATAGCGAGCAGGAATATAAAACTCATCAATAAATCTTATTTCGGTTAAGGTAGATTTTAAATCTTCTTCAAGATCAGCCACTGTATGCAACAGTTTTATAAGGTTATGTGTTCGTTCATAGAGCATGCCTTGATAAACCATGTAACCCTTGATGCATTTTTCAATGCACTGCTGAGAGAGAAAACATACTTGAGAGTAATATTGATTTTCCAAACCAAGGTGAGCAAAACTTAAATCATCATGTGCTTTGTGCAACCATTTTTCATGCTGCTTTATCATAAAGAATTTTTCCTTTTTCTATAATCTCTTTTCTTAAAAACAGGTTATTTTTTATTTCATCTTCAATCTCTTCAGGTGTGTAGATCAGAAAATCAACAGGCACATCATATTCACATAAAGTAACTACTTCGATTAATCGATCAAAGTAGTTTTTGTTTGTTTTTTTTATAATAAGCAGGTCGATGTCCTTTGCATCTTTTTTCCCTGAAGCAAGTGAACCAAAAAGAATGATCTTTTCTGGATCATATTTTGACTTGAGTTGATCTACAATTTTTTTAAGAGCATCTTCCAAAGAATTATTTGAGAAATTGGCAGATGTGTTATTGATAAATTCAGTTAGTTGCGATTCAGTAATACGATACACACGTCCAAATTTGACAGCTTTTAACTTCCCTTTTTTTATATAAGTATAGATTGTCCTAATATCGAGCTGTAGGAGCTTTGCAACTGTTTCTGGGAGATATATGTTTTCCATAATTTACACTTATTAGTTGTATATTACACTAAAATACATTTAGATTCAATGAAAATAAAAGCGTTTTTTACATCAAACTCATCAGACGGAGTAAATTTTTTAGAGAATAAATGAGTTAAGTTTAGCAATAAGGTGACTCAATTCCCCACAACTTCTTTAATTATTTAGCTATGTCTGATAATTTTGTGACAACTTTTGTTCAGTCTGACAACTTTTTCAGACGGATTAAATTTTTTGTTATCTCTATTAAGGTAAAAATTAAACAAAATCAGTAAGTTATATTTATCAACTTTTTTGCTCCGTCTGACTATTTATACTTGCATTTTCATAAAAAATATTTCCCCCTTTTCCCAATTCTTGGCAACCTAATTGCATTATATACTAGCGAAAGTATGTCTGGTTTTTGGTTTTTTAGAGAAAGTGTAATGATTTTAACTAATTATAGCTAAGGGGCATAACCCCTTGCTGGTGAATGGAGTCCTCATATGGCACGAGTTGATTCACATCCTTTAAGCGATTGGAAGGAAGTCGGTAAGAAAACTGCCTCAGAACAGATCCATGACGTTGGTCAGGACAGAATCCGGCAGGATCGGACAAATGTCGAAAGATCAATTGAGAGGCATAATCAACCAAGCTCAGCTAATAGAACAACGCCTAATAGGCAAGTTGCTGATTCTGAATCTCCATCTGTCAGACGTGCCGGTGCTGATGTCCAAACAGAACGTCCTGCTCCAAGAAGCAGCGGCGCAGACACTTTAACTCCATCAAGAGAACAGGCGTTTATAGGTTCACGTGATCAAGCGCGAACCTTAAATAATCTTTCAGCTAATGGTTCTAATTTAAGAAATGTTCCGCAGAATGCTGGTCAGACTAACGCAAGGGTTGTGGCACAAAACATTCCGGCAAATAACGCAACTCATAATCAGCCGCAGGTGAACACCAATTTACCAAATCAGAATATTCAGCCAAATCAAAGACCGGATTTACCGACTCAAAGACCGCAGCCAGCAGCTCATAGTGAAAGATCAGACAGGACAGAAAAAGAGCCTTCAAGCACAGCTCTTCCTCAAGCACAAACAACTCCGCAGGAGAATGCTGCAAGACCGATAGCGCAGCCTTTACCTCCTGCACCTCAATCTGGTGAAGGTGTGAGAAGAGAGGCAAGAGAGAATCGCGAACATGAAGATCAAGGGGATGAGAGGGGAGATAGGTCATCTAGCGCATATAGAAGCGGCAGAGGGAATAGCGCAGGCGCATCTGAAGGGTTAGGTAGACTCCTTGAAGGTGGCGTATCTTCTGAAGGCGGCAGCTCAGATGGAGACGCAGCAGATACAACATCTTCAAGCACACCAGTTGTAGTAAATGAAATACCTGATCATGATGATTCTTTGGTTATATTTAACGAACCGAACAATGATTTTGAAACAGTTATAGGAAATAGAAATATATTTGAGCATCATGTTGTAAAAACTGTTCTTGAAAGAAGAGTAGCTCAGATAGAGCATTTTAATAATCAGCTGGATAGAACGATCAGGGATGTTTTTGCAACAAGGCCTTTATCAGAACGAATTGAAGCTGATGCATTAAGAGATATTGAGATAACAAAGTTTCAAAGATGCGTGTACGGAGATGTAAAAGCATAAAGGAGTTATGAAAGATGTGCATTTTGTCATATAAATTCCCCCTTGATGGGAGGGGTAAGGGAAGGGTGGAAAATATTGTTAACCCCCTCCCTAACCCTCCCCACAAAGGGGGAGGGAATTTCGATATATTTTTATATGATTTGTACAGGAAGTTAGTAAAAGCATAAAGGAGGTAGGGCGTGAGTTTAACACCATATAGTTTTGGAAATAGAGGCAATCTTGCGCTGGCAAGCACCCTAAGATACATCACCAGCACACCTTCATATGAAACTTCGTTGCTACAGTTTGGAGGCATAGGTGTTTCTTACAGCGCAGATGCATTTACGATGGCAAGCACAAATCCATTGGCAAGCAGCCTTAGAAATATGGCAGGTTCTTTAGTTAGCAGGCAAACATATGGATCAGGTTTGGCTACGGGACTGAGTGCTATGGAAACATTTTATGGGTTTATGCGTGATGTCGGAGGTACTATTGCCCCGCCATGGACAACAGGTGGTGGACAGGTTACACCTCCTCAAATGCAGCAGGCACCTGAGCAATCTCATTCATCTCCGGGGAATATTGATGCTTCAGATAATGCTCATGATGCAGATGAAGCAGATGAAGCAGATGAAGCAGATGCGGCAAGAAGGGAAGTTTCAGATGACGCAAGAGATAGGGCAAGGGCAACATTGGTTGAAAGAGGATATGAAGATGATGCAGATGAAATCATTGAGCAACTTGAAAATGCCGCAGAAAATTATAGTGGAGATGACGAACATTTTAATGCAAGCAGATATGTGCAGAACGCTGCAGTAGCTATTCCAGATAGATCAGAAGCAACAGAAGAAGCAACAAGTAGTGAAGACGATACAGAAGGCGAGGGAAATGCTGCTGCTGATAATTCAAATTATCCACGCGAACTTGCAGAATGGAGTGCAAGATATATCGCACAGGTTGATAGTCACGATGTAGAATATTATGTAAATGAACAAAGCGGCGTGTTTGAGCATGCAGATAGTGGTGGTCATGAACAATCACTTCTTTTAAGAAGAAGACGACAAAATCGTATTTTTAGAATCGGAGACAGCACAACAGATAACAGGGGTGGTTTGTATAGGGCAGATAGTAGCTCAATAGATTTTTCTGGAATAGGAGTTGAGGGAAGAAGTTCTTTTTATAGGATTGTATCAGGGGAAGGAACCACCGAAAATCCTTATATATGTGATTCAGAGAGAATACGAGGAAGGGGACGAGCAGGGGGTTCTGTTTTTAGGATAAATTATTCTGCAAATAGTGGAGATCTTATACCACTTACACCAGCTGGAGTTCAAGAAGTGGCAGCATCAGGTGAAGCACCAGCTGTTACTTATCGTCATTACACAGCAGGTGAAGGTGAGGATATGGTGCATTATTATCGTAATGAAAATAGTTGGTCTACTGGCAATGCCTCAACAGCAAATGATCTCAATCTTACCGCAGTTCAGGATGCTCACTATGATGAACATACCGGAGTTTTGCGCATAGGTAATGAGCCGATTTATAGATTGGCAACTAATGTGCCTAATCCAAGAGAACATACAGTTGATTTTATAGATAATGTGGTTCAGGAAGCAGATGCTTATAATCAAAGGGAGCTAAGTCGTGAGGAAGCAGAAAGGGCTCAAGAACCCGAAGAGGTGGAAGAAGCAACAGATACAGATGAAGCACCTGCATTGACAGCAGAGCAAAAAACAGCGCTTGATAATGCGATAAGCACGTTTAATGAATATCCTGGAATAACAGGTGGAGATGATGACTTTATTTTTAATGCAACCCATGAAAATGGTGATTTGAATATTCAAGAAGGACTAGCGCGCATGTTTACCGATGGAGAAGGACAACCTGCTGGTAGTGGTGTTTTAGCTTATGTTCAAGGTAATCAAGACGCCTTTAGAACATTATTTGAAGCTGTTCCAGAAGGACACGGAATTACTTATAACGGACATCCATTAATAGGAGATAATGCCCAAACACGTTATGAATCTTTAACAACTTATCTTCAATCACGTTCAGATCACCCTGCTACAGATGCAGCTGACCGGTTAAACATTTTGCTTATGGTATATAATGTTCAAAATCTAATCGTAAACTCACGGTCAGATGGTAACGGAATTGATGTTAGATGTAATAGATCTCAAGCTCCAGAATCATCTAATGCTGTTCAGGAAATTAGCAATGAAGCCAGAACAGAGGCATTTAATGCCTATATTAGGGACATCCCTGCTGGAGCACAAAACCTGCCAGTATATTTCAATGGTACACTAGTAGCAGGAGATACTCCACGCGCACGTGCCGAAGGGGTGATTAGTAGTATACAAGCTTTAGCAGATGAAGCCAACGCAGCTTCAGCTACACATGATTTTACTGGTGAAGAAGTTAATACGCTTGATGATGCAATAGATAGCTTTCATCAAGCAGCAGGAACAGCAGGGGGGATAGAAGTAACTCATAATACAAGTGGTAATTTAGCGCTTAGAGAGGAAAATCCAGAGCTTTTTACAGGCGATGATTCTGATGATTCTATTGATAGATCAACTTTTTTTCAACAACATCAAGACGCCTTTACAACATTATTTGAAGCTGTTCCAGAAGGACACGGAATTACTTATAACGGACATCCATTAAGCGGCGATGACGCTGATGCGCGTTTTAATTCTCTCACAAGTTTGGAATCATATGAACTAGCTTCAGCAGCCCCAACATCGCCTCCAACCGTTGCAACAACTCCAGCTCCAGTTGCAGGGGCTAGCTCTCCTGCTACAAATATCGCCAGCGCGGTAAGGGAATTAAATGACGGATTTAGGGAACATCACCTTCGACTAAGGGCAGAGCCTTCTTCAAATGGCAATAGTGTGAATATTAGATATAGAACACGTTATGGTGCTGGTAGGGCTTATGACCGTATTGAGGAAGAGAGAAATACTAAAAGCTGGCTTGTAGAAAGAATGAATACTTTGGTTACTAATAATATACCGGTTACATTAAATGGATCTCCTATTGAAGGTAGTACTGGTAGAGCTCGTGCAATAGCTGTTTATCGTAGACTTGGAGAGATTTCTGGTAGAAGAAACCAAAGAACAAATCAAGAACAAACTCCGCCAGCAGCAGCTCCAGTTGCAGCAACTCCAGCCCCAGCTGCGAATGTCAGCAACATAGTCAATGAAATTAATGATATTTGCGAAGTTGGACGAACTCAATATGCAAGGGCAGCGCTTACAAATGGAACTGTAGCCTTGCACATTGATAATGCTTCCAATGCAGGGGGTCTTTTAAGTGTAAGAGATAGTACTCTTCCGTTTGTTGTCACACGCAGAAACCGCTTAATAGCTGCGCTTAATAGCCTAGGCAGCACACCAATTACTTTAAACAATCAGAACGTTACAGGAAGTAACGGAAACGATCGTCTGCAATCTCTTATGGCTATTACAGAAGAACTACGCTTCGATTAACCACCGGTCACAGAGCAAATAAAAAAATCGGGGTCAGGTGTCCTTATTCCTTGAACGACGCCCCCCTCCCTAGCCCTCCCCACAGGTGGGAGGGAATTTTGAAAAACAAAAAATCGGGGTCAGGTGTCCTTATTCCTTGAACGACGCCCCCCTCCCCGTCTGCCTCGCCTCAAGAGCTCTTGCTCGCATGGCGGCGGGCTGACCTAACCGCTCCCCACTCCGCCAAAGGCGGATCAGCCTCTGGCTGAAAGTGGGAGGGAATTTT